>JAYRPK010000191.1:0-6729 GCA_041911195.1 Novosphingobium sp.
CGCTCAGTATTTGCCCCAGACGAACTTGCTCGAAAGCGCGAAGTTCCACACCGATCCCAGCACAATGCCGACGATCACGGCGACAATCTCCGGAAAACCCATCCGCACCAGCGCCGCCGCCGAGGCGACATTGGTCAAGAGGCCCAGCGCGCAGGTCAGCGCGAACTGGAACCAGCCCTTGAACATCGGTCCCCAGCCGCGCAGGCGTTTGTCCGAATAGGTCAGTTCGTTATTGAGCACGAAGTTGAAGGTCATCGCCACGATTGCCGCCAGGCTGTTCGAGACGATGAACGGCATTTCGTTGGACCAGTTGCCGTAATCGAAGCGGATTCCCTGGATCAGCGACTGGATCACCCACAGCGCGGCGAGCTGGACGACCACGCCCATGGCGCCGACTGTGCCGAACAGGGCGAAGCGCGTCGGAATGATGCGGCCGAGCCACTTGTCGTAGAGCCCGACGAGGAACTCGAAAATCACCGTCTGGTCGAGCTTCGATTCCCCCTCCGCCCGGGCGGCGAAGTTCATCGGCAGTTCCTTGACCCGCAGCGGCCGCTCGACCGTGGCGAGAATGTCGAGCAGGATCTTGAAGCCGACCCCCGAAAGCCGGTGCGCGTCCGCGCGCAGCACTTCGGTGCGCAGCATGAAATAGCCGCTCATCGGATCGGACAGCTCGACGCCGGTCACCTGGTTGGCGATCTTGTTGGCCAGGCCCGATGCCTTGACCCGGTCGGGCCTGCCCCATTCCTCGGTGCTGGCGCCTTCGGCGAAGCGCGAGGCATAGGCGAGGTCGTATTCGCCCGAGCGGATCGCCTCGAGCATCTGCGGCAGCAGTTCGGGATCGTGCTGGTGGTCCGCGTCCATCACCGCGACGACGGGCGCGGCGGTGGAGCACATGCCCTCGATTGCAGCGGACGCCAGGCCCCTGCGGCCGATGCGCTGGATGCAGCGCACCCGCGGATCGGACATGGCAAGGCGGCGGGCTTCGTCCGCAGTGCCGTCCGGGCTGTTGTCGTCGACCACGACCACTTCCCAGGCAATGCCGGCCAGTGCCTTGTCCAGCCGTTCTACCATGGACGCGACGTTCCTGCGCTCGTTGTAAGTCGGCAGCACAACCGCGAGCTCAAGCGCTCCCGCCTCGCTCCTGCGCGCCTCGGCGTCGAGCGCCTGTTCGATCTGGGAATGGCTCATATCCATGGCCTCGCGCGGTACAAGGTAAAGGCAAATAAACCCTTATCCTCGGCGAATTCGCGTAGTTACAGCCGCGCCAGGACGGCGTCGCCGATTTCGCGGGTGCCGGCCTTGCCGCCAAGGTCGCCGCCCATGATGCCGTCGGCCAGCGTCTTCTCGACCGCCGCCTCGACCCGCGAGGCCTCGGCCTCGAGGTTGAAGCTGTGGCGCAGCATCATCGCGGTGGAGAGGATCTGGGCCATCGGATTGGCAATGCCCTTGCCGGCGATGTCCGGCGCGGAACCGTGGATCGGCTCGTAAAGCCCATAGGTGCCTTCGGCCATCGTTGCCGAAGCCAGAAGACCGATCGAGCCTACGCACATGCTGGCCTGGTCAGACAGGATGTCGCCGAACATGTTGCCGGTGACGATGGTGTCGAACTGGCCGGGGTCCTTGACCAGCTGCATGGCGGCATTGTCGACATACATGTGGCTGAGCTCGACATCCGGGTATTCCTTGGAGGTCTCGATCATCACGTCGCGCCACAGCTGCGAGGTTTCGAGCACATTGGCCTTGTCGATCGAACACAGCTGCTTGCGGCGGCCCATGGCCGTGCGGAAGGCGGTGTGGGCGACGCGGCGGACTTCGTCCTCGGCATAGGACATGTCGTCGAAACCCTGGCGGCGGCCGTCGGGGAGGATGCGGATGCCCTTGTTGCCGAAATAGACGTCGCCGTTGGCTTCGCGCACGATGAGGAGGTCGATCTTCTCGGCGACTTCCTGCTTGAGCGAGCTCATGTGCTCAAGCCCCTTGTAGACCTTGGCCGGGCGCATGTTGGCGAACAGCTTCATTTCCTTGCGCAGGCCCAGGATCGCCTGCTCAGGGCGCAGGTGGCGCTCCAGGTTGTCGAGCGAAAAGTCGCCGACCGAACCGAACAGGATGCAGTCCGATGCCTTGGCAACGGCAAGCGTTTCGGGCGGCAGCGGGTGGCCCGTGGCGCGGTAGGCGGCGCCGCCGACGAGGCCTTCGGTGAGTTCCAGCCCTTGCAGGTTCAGCGCATCGAGCACGCGCAGCGCCTCGGCCATGATCTCGGGGCCGATGCCGTCGCCTGCGAAAACCGCGACTTTCATGGTATTCCTGGTCATTCACCTATCCTGTTCAAGCGCTCGGTCAGCAATTCGCGCGCCCCCATAACATCGGCGCGCCGTTCGGCAAGCGGATAGCGCGCAATTGCCCCGCCAAGGCGGCGGAGCATGGCCATGTTTGCCTGCCAGTCATCGGCCGGGGGAGGGGCTTCGGGCCCGCCATAGCCCAGTTCGCGCAGCAGCAGCACTTCGTAGGCGATCAGCGCCGGAACCCAGCCGCGCGCCGATGGCGCGGCGCAGACGGCATCGAGCAGGGCCGCCAGCGCCTGGTGCAGCGCGGGGTAGGCGTGGCGTTCGGGCAGGGTTGCGGCGGTAAGCGCCGTGGTCCAGGAAATGGCGGCGGCGGGGAGGGGCTCGGCCAGCCACGGGCCCCGGCTGTGGACCAGTTCGAGGCGCAGGCTTGGCAGCTGGCTTGCGGCGCGCGCCTTGAGTTCGGCCTGCACCAGGTTGCCCGGGATCAGCACCGGCCGCAGGCTCCGCCCGCGCGCCCCTGCGACATAGCCTGCGACAAGGCCGTGCTCTTCGGTCAGCACCCGCACCACCGCGCCGGTCTCGCCGTGCAGGCGCAGGGCGCAGACGATGGCGGGCATTTCGATCAGCATGGCGCGGGTGTGGCTTGGGGGGAGGCGGAAGGCAATCCTCCCCGTCCCGGGGAGGATTGGCAAAGCGGCCCCACGCTCCTAAAGCGCCGCCATGAAACGCGCATCCGGACAGAACCGCGAACTCACCTCCAGATGGCGGCCCGCCACGCGCGCGGTGCGCGCCGGCACCTGGCGCTCCGAGCAGGGCGAGACCAGCGAGGCGATCTACGTCACCTCGGGCTACTCCTATGACGATGCCCATACCCCCGCCGCCCGCTTCGCCGGGCAGGAGCCGGGGATGACCTATTCGCGCACGCAGAACCCCAGCGTGCAGATGCTGGAAGAGCGCATCGCCATGATGGAGGGCGCCGAGGCATGCCGCGCCCAGGCTTCGGGCATGGCGGCGATGTCGACGGCCATGCTGTGCCAGCTTTCGGCGGGCGATCACATGGTGGTGGCCCGCGCCGCCTTCGGCCCGACCCGCTGGGTGACGGACAACCTGCTGCCGCGCTTCGGCATCGAATGCACGCCGGTGGACGGGCGCGATCTCGACCAGTGGAAGGCGGCGATCAAGCCCAACACCAAGGTGTTCTTCTTCGAGACGCCGGCCAACCCGACGATGGACATTGTCGATATCGCCGCGGTCTGCGCGCTGGCGCGGGAGAACGGCATTCGTTCGGTGGTCGACAATGCCTTTGCCACCAGCGCGCTGCAGCGCCCGCTGGAGCATGGCGCGGACGTCGTCGCCTATGCCGCCACCAAGCTGATGGACGGGCAGGGCCGGGTGCTCGCCGGCGCGGTCTGCGGCTCGGCGGACTTCATCAACAACGTGCTGCTGCCGTTCCAGCGCAACACCGGGCCGACGCTGGCGCCGTTCAACGCCTGGGTGGTGCTCAAGGGGCTGGAAACGCTCGAGCTGCGCGCCCACAAGCAGGCGGACAACGCGCTGGAAGTCGCCCGTTTCCTGGAAGCCCGGGTGCCCAAGCTGCTGCATCCCGGCCTGCCGAGCCATCCGCAGCACGATCTGGTGAAGCGCCAGATGGTCAAGGCCGGATCGGTCTTTTCCTTCGAGATCGACGGCGGGCGCGATGCGGCGCATGCCGTGCTCGACGCGCTGGAGATGATCGACATCTCGAACAACATCGGCGACACCAAGTCGCTGATGACTCATCCCAGCTCCACCACCCATTCCAGCCTGACCGAAGAGGTCCGGCAGACCATGGGCGTGACGCAGGGCATGCTGCGGATCAGCGTCGGGCTGGAGGACCCGCTCGACGTGATCGAAGACCTCGATCAGGCGTTGCGCAAAGCCGGAATGTAGGGTCAACTCGCTCCCGCATAACAAGGGAGAGAGACATGGACCTGCAACTCGCCGGCAAGCGCGCGCTCGTCACCGGCAGCAACACCGGCATCGGCCGCGGCATCGCCAGGGTGCTGGCGCGCGAGGGGATCAGTGTGGCGGTCCACGGCCGCAATGCCGAGCGGGCGGCGCAGGTCGCCGCCGAGATCCAGGGCGAGGGCGGCAGGGCCATTGTCGCCTGCGGCGATCTCACCACCGACGCGGGTGCGGCCCAGGTGGCCGAGACGGTGATGCGCGAGCTGGGCGGCATCGATATCCTGGTCAACAATGTCGGCGGCAACGATGCCGGCAACAATGTGCACCGCGAATTCTTCGACGTGCCGATTGCCGACTGGGCCTACACCTACCAGGAGAATACGGTTTCCGCCGTCCGCATGGTCCATGCCTTCGTGCCCGGCATGAAAGAGCGCGGCTGGGGACGGGTGATCAACATCGGTACGGCCGTCGCCACCCAGCCCTTTGCCCAGATCCCGGACTACAGCGCTGCCAAGGCCGGCATGCTCAACATGACGATCAGCCTGTCGAAGGCGCTGGCCCATACCGGCATCACGGTGAATACCCTCAGCCCGGGTTCGGTGCTGACGGACTCGGTCACCGAATGGCTGACGATCATCGCCAGAGAGAACGGCTGGGAAGGCGGCTGGGACGATTGGGAAAAGCGCCTGACCAAGGAACTGGTGCCGATCTCGGTCAGCCAGATCGGCCGGCCAGAGGAATATGGTCATGCCGTCGCCTGGCTCGCGAGCCCGCATGCGCGCTATATCACTGGCGCCAACTGGCGGATGGATGGTGGCCAGTGCCAGAGCATTAACTGATCCCGTTATCTCCATTCCGGATCAAACAGGGGCGCTTTACCTCCTGAAACGGAGGCATCTGCGGATTCATGCCTAGGCTATTCTTGCTAGGCATAAACCATGAGCAGCCAGACCCAGCACATCGCCCTGATCGACAGCGACAGCCGCCGCCGCGCCTCGGTTTGCCACGCGCTCGCCGGCAGTTCGCTCCATGTCGAACCCTTTGAGGACACCTTCGAGCTGATCGGCCGATGGCCGCGCATGGGCGTGGTCCTGTGCGAGGATGTCGACGACAACATCGAAACGCTGGTCGCGCATATGACCGATACCGCCCTGTGGTTGCCCCTGATCGCCTTCTCGCAAGGGCCGGCCACCAGCCGGGTCGTCCGGGCGATCATGGAAGGGGCGATCGACTATATCGAATGGCCATGCAGCCTGGGCGAACTCAGCGCGGTCGTGGCCGAGGCGGAGGCCAATTCGGCGCGGATCGGCAGTCTGCGCCTGCGCGAGGCGAGGGCACGCAGCCGGGTCAAGCGGCTCACCCGTCGCGAGCGCGAAGTGCTGGAAGGCGTCGCAGGCGGCCTGTCCAACCGGCTGATCGGCGAGAAGCTGGCGATCAGCCCGCGCACCGTGGAAATCCACCGCGCCAACATGCTTACCAAGATGGGGGCGCACCACACATCCGAAGCAATCCGCATCGCCATTGAGGCCGCGCTGGTCGCCTGAGCCATTCCCGAGGCCGAAAGCCCCCCCGACGGCCGCAATGCCCGCTCTCCTGTTGCCCACGGGAGAGCGGGATTTGCGTTTCAGCAGCCCATTGCCCGGCGCAATGCGTCTGCGCCGCGCAGCAGGCCCCGGTCGGTCACATAGGCGGTGACCAGCTCCGCGGGGGTGATGTCGAAGGCCGGGTTGCGCGCCGTTCCTGGCGCCACGGCAACACGCCCGCCCGGCCTGCCTTCGCCCGGTCCGGCGACGAAGCGCACTTCGTCCTCGTGCCGCTCCTCGATCGGCACCGAGGCGCCATCGGGTGTATGCGGATCGAAGGTGCTGGAGGGGAGGGCGACGAGAAACGGGATGTTGTGCGCCCTGGCCGCCAGCGCCTTGAGGTAAGTGCCGATCTTGTTGCAGACGTCGCCATTGGCGGTGACCCGGTCAGTGCCGACCACGACCAGGTCGACCTGGCCCTGCTGCATCAGCAGGCCGCCGGCATTGTCGACGATGTAGCTGTGCGGCACGCCGTGGCCGGCCAGTTCGAAGGCCGTCAGCGCGCCCTGGTTGCGCGGGCGGGTCTCGTCGACCCAGACGTGCAGCGCCACGCCCTCGTCGTGCGCGAGATAGAGCGGCGCGGTGGCGGTGCCCCAGTCGACCGTCGCCAGCCAGCCGGCATTGCAATGGGTGAGCACATTGACCGGCTCGCCAGGCTTGCTGGCCGCGATCTCGCGGATCAGCGGCAGCCCGGCCTCGCCGATCGCGCGGTTCATGGCGGCGTCTTCGTCGCAGATGCGCGCCGCCTCGGCATAGGCGGCGGCGCAGCGTTCGGCGGGCGGCAAGGGCATGACCGCGGCGCGTACCCGGTCCAGCGCCCAGCGCAGGTTGACGGCTGTCGGGCGGGCCGCGGCGAGCAGGGCGTGGGCCTGGTCCAGCGCCGCATCGCCCGGATCGCGGCGCAGCGCCAGCGCCAG
>JAYRPK010000192.1:0-2706 GCA_041911195.1 Novosphingobium sp.
CCCAGCGCCCCGAAGGCATTCCCGCGTGGTCATCGCTGACCCCGGAACAGCAGCGCAATTCAGCCCGGCTGATGGAGGTCTATGCGGGCTTCCTCGCCCATTGCGACGCACAGGTCGGCAAGCTGATCGATGCGCTCAAGGCCAGCGGCGAGTTCGACAACACGCTGCTGATCTACGTCGTCGGCGACAATGGATCGAGCGGGGAGGGTGGCCTCCAGGGCAGCCTGAACTATGTCGGCGGCTACCAGTTCATGCCGGAGACCGACGCCCTTCGCACCGCGCAGTACGAGCGCATGGGCGGCTCCGGCACCAACACCCATTTCCCGGCCGGCTTTGCCTGGGCGCTAAACGCTCCGTTTCCCTGGATGAAGACGGTTGCCTCGCACCTTGGCGGTACGCGCAACGGCATGGTGATCACATGGCCCAAAGCGATCGGCGCCATGGCGGGCGGGCAGCGCAGCCAGTTCGGCCACGTCAACGACGTGATGCCGACCGTGCTCGAAGCGACCGGCCTCGCCGCGCCGCCAACAGTCGATGGCATTGCGCAGAAGCCGCTCGACGGCACCAGCCTGGTCTACAGCTTTGCCGATCCCAAGGCGCCCGAGCGCCACCGCACGCAGTATTTCGAGGTCTTCGGCAATCGCGCGATCTATTCCGACGGCTGGATGGCTTCCACCTGGCACGGTCGCAAGCCCTGGAACGTCGCCCAGCCCAGCACGATCAAGTTCGAGGACGACCGCTGGGAACTCTACGATCTCAGGACCGATTTCGCCCAGGCCAGGGATATTGCGGCCAGCAATCCCGCCAAGCTCGCCGAACTGCGCGCGCTGTTCGATAGCGAGGCCAGGCGCAACAACGTGCTGCCGCTGAAAAACATCGTGATCGGCACCGGCCTGCCTTCGCTCGGGCGCGGCCGCACCAGCGCGACCTTCCATGAAGGCGCCACCTCCATTCCGGCATCGGCGCTGCCTTCCTCCGTCGCCCGTTCATGGAAGGTCGAGGCGGACATCGAGACCGGGGCGGAGAGCAAGGGCGTCGTGGCCGCGCTGGGCGGCGGGGCGGCGGGCTGGTCGATCTTTTTGAAGCCCGATGGCACGCCCGCCGCGACCTATCGCCTGTTCAACATCCAGACGCTGGAATTTTCCGGAGCCAAACCGCTGGCCCCCGGCGCGCACAGGTTGAAGCTGGGGTTTGCCTATGACGGCGGCGGGTTCGGCAAGGGCGGGACCCTGAGCCTTGCCGTCGATGGCGAAGTGGTGGGCCAAGGCCACCTGCAGGCCAGCCCCGTCGCCGGGTTCACGCTGGACGATCCGTTCAGCCTGGGCGTCGATACCGGCTCGCAGGTTGGGCCCTATCCGCGCGAACAGATGCTGGGATATGCCTTTCGCGGCGGCACTATCGGCAGCGTCACGGTGAGTAACGGCCAATGATCGAAACGAAGCATATTCCCGCCCGCTCGGTGGGCAAGGTTCGCGACAAGGACAAGGCCGGCTGGCTCGCCCTGTTCGCCGAAGATGCGACGGTGGAGGATCCCGTCGGCCCCAGCGCATGGGACCCGCAGGGTAGGGGCCGTCGCGGCAAGGCGGAAATCGCCGCCTTCTACGACATGTTCAGCGCCATGCAGTCAGGCTTCGATTTCGAGATCCGGGAGATGTACACCTGCGGCGACGAGGTTGCCGCCGCGGTTTCCATGCACATCACCGGGCTCGACGGCACGCGCGCCACGACCCGCGCGATCAATGTCTACCGGCGCTCGCCGGAAGGGCTGATCCAGTCGCTGCGCTCGTTCTGGGAACCATGAGAGGGGGATGAGAGGGTGATCCTGAAAGGCAAAATCGTGATCGTCACCGGCGCGGGGCCGGGCATGGGTCAGGCGATGTGCCGGGGCGCGGCCAAGGAGGGCGCGAAGGTCGTGGTCACGGCCCGCTCGGTCGATGCCATCGAAGCGATCGCGAAGGACATCCGCGATGCCGGCGGCGAGGCGATTGCCCGGCGCTGCGATGTTTCCAGCATGGACGATTGCAGGGCCGTGGCCCAGGCCGCGCTCGATACCTGGGGGCGGATCGACGGCTTGGTCAACTCCGCCTATTACCACCCTTCCTGGACGCCGCTGCACCAGGCGGACATCGACGAAGTGATGCAGGCGATGAACGTCAATGCCGTCGGCGGCTTGCGCATGGCGCAGGCGGTGATCCCGGCGATGCTGGAACAGAAGGGCGGTTCCATCGTCAACATCTCGACGCTGGCCACCCGCAAGCCGTTCCCCGGCGAAGGCGGCTACGCCATGGCCAAGGCGGGCCTCGCGCAGATGACCCGGCACATGGCGATCGAGCTTTCCGGCACCGGCATCCGCATCAACACCGCGCTGATGGGCTGGCTCGACGGCGCGCCGCTCAACAGCTACTTTTCCTCGATGGGCGAGGCCGGCGCGCAGGCCCGCGCCGAACGCGCCGCCTCCATCCCCATCGGCCACATCCCGCCCGACAAGGACTGCGCCAAGGCGGTCTATTTCCTGCTTTCGGACTACGCCAGCGAAGTCACCGGCGCCGCACTCGACGTAAACGGCGGCGACTGGGTGAGTCCCTAGTGGTCGCCCTGACTAATGTTCGCTTCGCTCCATGCCGCCGGGCTGAGTTCTTGTCGGTCGCCCGGGCTGATGTTCGCTTCGCTCCATGCCGCCGGGCTCCGTTGAGCTAAATCGGGAAC
>JAYRPK010000193.1:0-14107 GCA_041911195.1 Novosphingobium sp.
ACAGCGGCTCCGTCACGGTGCCTCTATAGAGGTCGGAAGGACTCTAACCGCCGCTCAAAGGCTACTGCATGGCCACCGGCCGATAGCGCCACTGCTTGGCATTGCTACCGTCCAGCTTCGAAATTTCCGCCAGCAGCCACTGGCCCTGCCGCCAATAGCGGATGCGCTGGGGATAATCGTTCGCGGCGTTGCTGAACTCGATCGCATCGTCGCTCGCCGTCACCATGGCGAATTCTGTCGCGGGCGCGCCCTTGGGCTGGGCGAACAAGGTCAGCTTGCCGCCCGGCTTGGTGGCGATCCGCATCGTTTCCCAGCCATTCACATCCGGTCCGAAGCCTTCGCGGGCCATGCCCAGCATCGCCCCGCCGCGCGGCGCCATCCACTGTTCCTCGGCCCAGTTGGCGCCGTCCTCCATCTGCCACTGCCCCGCCAACCAGGCCGGCATCGAGCCATGCTCGTTCGACAGCGCGCGAACCGGCAGCAACATCAGCGCAATGGCAATCGGGAATCTTGCTTTCACTAGCGGGCTCCACCAAAAGTCCAGTTTAGTCCGGCCGGGGACAAGGCGCCAGCCCTACTGGCTGGCCACCGGCCGGACTGATAGGCGCAAGCATCCTGTTGGAGAGCGGCGCGATGGCATCTGCAAGCCAAATCCTGCGTAGATCCGAACCGCTCGATGGCGGCAGGTCGCCAAAGCTCGCCCTGGCCTGGCTCGCCTGGTTCCTCGCGCTTTCGCTGCTTACGCGCATCTCGACATTCGGCGACCCCAATTATCACAACGACGAGCTGCTGTTCCACCTGATCGGCCTGCGCATGCACGACGGTCTTGTCCCTTATGTCGACATCTGGGATCGCAAAGGCTTCGGTCTCTTCGCCACCTATTACGCGATCACGGCCTTTTCCCGCTCGGTCCTTGCCTATCAGGTTGCCGCCTGGCTGTTTTCGAGCATCACCGCATGGATCATCGCGCGCCTGGCGCAATCCATGGCCGGCCTGATCGGCGCGCTGGCGGCGGGATCGCTATATGTGCTGATGCTGCCGCTATACCAGGGCGGCGGCGGCCAGGCGCCGGTGTTCTACAACCTGTTCATCGCCCTTGCCGCGCTGATTGTCCTCTCGCGGCGCGATGAATTGCGCAGGGGCGTGTTGAACCCGCGCATCCATGCTGCAATGGCCTGCGCCGGGCTGGCCATTACGTTCAAGCAAACCGCCGTCATCGAAGGCATGTTTTTTGGCTGCCTGGTGTTGTCGTGGCTGATTCGGGGCGGCATGCCGCATGCACGGCTGGCCGGGGCCGCGGCCAGCCTGGCCCTGTGCGGCGCGGCGCCCTCGCTGGCCATTGCCGCGTCCTATGCAATCCTGGGCCATTTTCCCGAATACTGGCACGCCATGGTCCTCTCCAACCTGGCCAAGGCCTACAATCCGGGGGGAGACATGCTGCTGCGGATCGGCAGCCTGTCGATCATCGCCATCCCGCTGGCCATCCCCGCCCTTTTCTCGCTGCTGCTCCCCACAAAGGAAGAGCGCGATCGCGCGCCGCGCGGCGTGCTGGCCGGGTGGCTGGTCGCTTCGCTCGCCGGGCTCGCCGCGGTGCCCAACTTCATCGATCATTACATGTTGCCGCTGATGGTGCCGCTGGCAGTCGCGGCGGCACCCGCGTTGGGGCGGCGAGGGCCGTGGAACGTCTATCCGCTGGCCGCGGCGGTGCTGATTCTTTCAGTCGGCCCCTCGCTGAATTTCGCCCAGCGCAAGGCCTCGCGGCAGCATATGGAGGTGCTGGTCAATGGCATTCTCGCCCGCGATCCTCATCCGCGCCTGTTCGTGTTCGAAGGGCCCGTCTATCTATACGCCGCGACGCGATCCTATCCCCCCAGTCCGCTGATCTTTCCGCTGCACCTGTTCTATCAGCCCGAGGACAACGCCAGCCATGTCGACACTGCCGCCGAGGTGAGCCGGATCCTGGCCTGGCGGCCGACCGTGGTGGTGGTATCGCACGATCCGCCGCGCTCCGTGCTCAATCCCCGCACTGCTCCGCTGGTCGATCGTTACCTGCAGGGGTGCCGCCTGTGGCATACCCGGACCATCGTCGACTACTACGGCCCCCAGGACGTGGACGTCTGGGGCGATTGCGCCGGGCGCTGACAGGAACGTCAGCCGGCGTGCAGCGAAGGCGGCGCGGTGGTGTAGTCGTGCATGCCCTGGGTGGTGAAGCGGCGCTTGGCGAAACGCCAGCCTTCGGGCAGAAGCACCAGTTCGTCGTCGTAGACCCCCAGCACTTCGAGATTGAGCTGCTTGCCGGCATATTTGCCGCATTCGCGGATCACCGTATGCGCCGTGGCGCGGTCGCCATCCAGCTTGATCACTGCCGGCGAGTTGAGCTGGACCATGTATTCCAGCGTGCCGGTGATGCCCTTGGCGGCGCCAAGGATCGCCTCGTGGCCAGTCAGCGCGAGGCCCGCGCCGGGCACTTCCCAGACGCCGTCAGGCGCGAAAGTGGCGACCATGGCTTCGAGATTGCCGATGGTGGCGTTGTAGCTGTAGGTATTGAGCGTCTGCTGGATGGCAAATTCGTCGCTCATGGCATTCTCTCCCTCAGGTCGGTTCGTCCCTTTGCTAGCGCGCAATGCGCAACCGCGCCAGCCGTGTCACATGCGTGCAAGGTGTAGCCACCTGGCCCGCTCTTCCGCCCGCCGTTCGTCGTGCAGTTCGACGGTCTCCAGCCCCTCGCCGCCCAGCAGCAGGCGCACCGGCGGATCCTCGCTGTCGAGCGCCTTGAGCAAGGCCAGTGCGCCCAATTCCGCATCGTCGCCCGCGCTCCAGCCGGCATTGCCGGCACGCTGGGTCAGCGCCGCCATGTCATAATGCGCACCCGGCATGTTGAAAGTCATCGAGGCGGTGAAATCGGTGGCGAAGGGACCCAGTTCGGCCAGCGTCACCCGCACGCCCAGCAGGCGCAGTTCGGCGGCGAGCGACTCAGTCAGCCCCGCCATGGCGAACTTGCTGGCGCAGTAATAACCCAGCGCCGGACAGCCGATCTGCCCGGCCACCGAGCCGACATTGACGATCTGGCCCGACCGCCGCCCGATCATCTCGCCCACCACTGCGCGGATCATGGCGAGCGTGCCGAAATAATTGGTCTCCATCAGCCGCCGCGCGACTTCCATTCCGGTCTCCTCGACCGTGCCCATTTCGCCATAGCCGGCATTGTTGACCAGCACATCCACCGCGCCGAACTGTTTGCGGCAAGCATCGACGGCGGCGGCCACCTCCTCCTCGCGCGTGATGTCGAGCCGCAGCGCCATGCCCCGCTCGCCATAAGGCGCGACCAGCTCTTCGACCATATCCAGCCGGCGCGCCGTCGCCACGACCTGCTCGCCGCGCTCCAGCAGCACCTTGGCCAGCGCCTTGCCGAACCCGGCCGAGCAGCCGGTGACCAGCCATGTCCTTTGCGCCATTCCACTCCCCATCGCATTGTTGTCATCCGGCTATGCAGCGGCGGAAATGTTTTTCATAGTGGCGCGAACGAGCCGGCAAGACCGGACCTGCGAGGAGGATGCCCGGATGAGCGGAAGCGACCTGAAACACGACCTTGCGGCCCTCGCGCCGATCGGCCCGCTGACCGACTGGCTCGACGCCCATGTCCCCGAACTGGGCAAGGGCCCGCTGCAGACCGCGCTGCTCAGCGGCGGCACCTCCAACGTGGTGCTGACGCTCGACCGCGGCGGCAGGAAAATGGTGCTGCGCCGCCCGCCCGCCGTCCCCCCGCCGGGCGCCGAACGCGGCGTCATGCGCGAGGCGCGGGTGCTGACCGCGCTCAATCAGACCGAAGTGCCGCATCCGCACTGCTATGGCGTCTGCGAGGATGCGGATGTGATCGGCATGCCGTTCTACGTCATGGAAATGGTCGACGGCTGGGCCGGCAACCTGCGCGGCGAGAAGATCTACAATGAACCTCCGTTCGACCGCATGCCTTACGAATACGGCCTCAACTACGCCATCGTCGGCGGCCTGATCCAGCTCGCCAATGTCGACTACAAGGCCATCGGCCTCGAGAGCTACGGCAAGCCCGACAATTTCCTCGAACGCCAGGTCGACCGCTGGGCGAGCCAGCTCAAGTCGTATCCCGAAAAGTATCCCGGCTACGAGCCGCGCCACCTGGAAGGCTATGACGAGGTGGAAGCCTGGCTGCGCAAGAACGCGCGGCCGACCAAAACCGTCGGCATCATCCACGGCGATGTCGCCACCACCAACGTCATGTTCCGCCATGGCCCGCCGGCGCGGCTGGCGGCGATGATCGACTGGGAGCTTTCGACCATCGGCGATCCCATGCTGGACATGGGCTGGCTGTGCGGCGGCCTGCGCGACGAACGCTTCCCGGACATGGACCGGGCGAACAACCTGATCGACGTCAGGAACTCGCCGACCAAGCAGGCGCTGGGCATGTACTATTGCGCCGGCACCGGGCGCGACATGGCGGATTTCGACTACTTCTGCGTGCTGGCCGGCTTCAAGATCGGCTGCGTCATCGAATACAAGGTGGCGCAGGCGGCGGCGGGGATATTGCCGAAGGAAGTGGGCGAGTTCTTCGCCAAGAGCGTTGCCGGCGGGTTCAAGCGGAATGCGGAGTTTGTGAGAAGGATTGGGTAAATCCTCCCCCTCTGGGGGAGGTGTCACCGCAGGTGACGGAAGGGGGCGCACAAATAAAGCCGCGATAGCGGCTGCGCGCTAACGCGCGCATTCTTTGCAAGCCACCGTCCTGCGGACGGTTCCCCGCCCCCGATGGGGGCGGATTTTCGGTTGCAAACTTGCGCTATTCCCCCTTCCACACCAGCACCGGCTTCCTCGCCGCCTGCGTCTCGTCCAGCCGCCGCCTCGGCGCGAAGTGCGGCGCGCTGTGCAGGCTGTCGTCCCCGCCCCGCGCCCGCTCGGCCAGGCTGCGCAGCGAACCGATGAAGCGGTCCAGCCCCGCCTTGCTCTCGGTCTCCGTCGGTTCGACCAGCATGGCGCCATGGACCACCAGCGGGAAATAGACCGTCATCGGGTGGAAGCCCTCGTCGATCAGGCCCTTCGCGATGTCGAGCGTGGAGAAGCCCTCGGGCAGGCCGGAATCGCTGAACAGCGCCTCGTGCATGCAGGGGCCGCTGGCGCCGAACGGCGCATCCAGTACGTCCTCAAGGCTGCGCAGGACGTAGTTGGCGTTGAGCACCGCGTCTTCTGCCGCCTGGCGCAGGCCGTCGGCGCCGTGGCTGAGGATATAGGTCAGCGCGCGGGTGAACATGCCCATCTGGCCATGGAAAGCGCACATGCGCCCGAAGGCCTGGCCTTCCGCCTCGTCGCCCTCTTCGACCAACCGCAAGCCGTCCGGCCCGGCCACCACGTAGGGCAGCGGCGCGAAGGGGGCGAGCATTTCGGACAGCACCACCGGACCCGCCCCCGGACCGCCGCCGCCGTGCGGCGTGGAGAAGGTCTTGTGCAGGTTGATGTGCATGGCATCGATGCCGAGATCGCCCGGCCGCACCCGGCCGACGATGGCGTTGAAGTTGGCCCCGTCGCAATAGACATAGGCCCCTGCGGCATGCACCGCGTCGGAGATCGCCTTCATCTCGCGCTCGAACAGGCCGCAGGTGTTGGGGTTGGTGCTCATCACGCCCGCGACGTCAGGCCCCAGCCGCGCCTTCAGCACCGCGAGATCGACGCGGCCATCGGGCGTTGCCGGAATGCTCTCGACGCTGAACCCGGCAAAGGCGGCCGTGGCGGGATTGGTGCCATGCGCGCTTTCGGGGACGAGCAGCAGCTTGCGGTCATCGCCGCGCGCTTCCAGCGCCGCCTTGATGCACAGGATGCCGCACAGCTCGCCGTGCGCGCCGGCCTTGGGCGTCATGGCGACGGCCTTCATGCCGGTGAGGTCCACCAGCCACTGCGCCAGTTCGCCGATCGCGCCCAGTGCGCCCTGCACCGTTTCCTGCGGCTGCAGCGGGTGGACGTCGGCAAAGCCGGGCAGCCGCGCCATCTTTTCGTTGAGCCGCGGGTTGTGCTTCATCGTGCAGGAGCCGAGCGGGAACGGCCCGAGATCGATGGCATAGTTCTGGCGGCTGAGCCGGGTGTAATGCCGCACCGCTTCCGGCTCGGTCAGGCCGGGGAGCGCGGGGGCTTCCTTGCGCAGGTAGCGCGACAGGCCCGACAGCGGCTCCGCCAGGGCTTCGTCGTCGAAATCGACGCCGCAGGTTCCGGCCGAGCCCAGCTCGAAGATCAGGGGCTCTTCCAATGCCAGGCCCCGGTCGCCGCTGGAGGTGGCGGGGCCTTGCGCACCCTGGCCAGACGCCATCGCGGGCCGCCAGCCCGAGGGATTGGGCGCGTTCATGCCAGCACCTCCTCAAGCGTCGCACCCAGCGCTTCGATGTCTTCCGAGGTCGTCGTCTCGGTCGCCGCCAGCAGCAAGCCGTTGTGCAATTCCGGCGCCTCGGGATAGAGCCGTCCAAGCGAGACGCCGCCCAGCACCTGCCGTGCGGCCAGGGCATGCACCGCTTCGCGCGCGTCGCCCGGAAGCACTGCCGTCACCTCGTTGAAATAGGCCACATTGAGCACCCGGACGCCGGGAACCTGCTCCAGCCGCGCGGCCATGGCCTGTGCCCGGGCATGGTTGATCTGCGCCAGCCGCGCCAGCCCCTCGCCGCCGAGCAGCGTCATATGAATGCTGAATGTTAGCGCACAAAGCCCTGAATTCGTGCAGATATTGCTGGTCGCCTTCTCGCGCCGGATATGCTGCTCGCGGGTCGAAAGCGTCAGGACGAAACCCCTTTTCCCGTCCGCGTCCACAGTTTCTCCACAGAGCCGTCCCGGCATCTGGCGAACGTGTTTTTCCGAGCAGCCGAACAGGCCGAGGTAGGGCCCGCCGAATTGGAGGCCGACGCCGAGCGA
Organism: Novosphingobium sp.; assembly: GCA_041911195.1. Lineage (GTDB taxonomy): Bacteria > Pseudomonadota > Alphaproteobacteria > Sphingomonadales > Sphingomonadaceae > Novosphingobium. Next base: position 6,919 of record JAYRPK010000193.1, read on the forward strand.
CTGCCCCTCGCCCACCACGATGTCCGCGCCGAGATGCCCCGGCGCTTCCAGCAGGCCCAGCGCCACCGGCTCTGTCACTACGGCAATCAGCAGCGCGCCCTTGGCATGGGCGGCCTCGGCGATGGGCGCGAGGTCGGGGATGCGGCCCAGGATGTCCGGGTATTGCACCACCACGCAGCTCGTCTCGCCATCGATGGCGTCGATCACGCCCTGGGTATCGGCCATTGGCTCCAGCCGGGGCACGCGCCAGTCGATCTCATCGCCGGTGAAGCGCGCCATGGTGCGGATCGAGGAAACGTAGTGCGGATGCAGCCCGCGGCACAGCACGGCCCGCTTGCGACGGGTGATGCGCCCGGCCATGGCCACCGCCTCCCAGGCGGCGGTCGAGCCGTCGTACATCGAGGCATTGGCGAGGTCCGTGCCAAACAGGCGCGCGACCTGGGTCTGGAACTCGAACAGCACCTGCAGCGTGCCTTGCGCGATCTCGGGCTGGTAGGGCGTGTAGCTGGTGAGGAACTCGCCGCGCTGGATCAGGTGATCGACCGAGGCGGGGATGTGGTGCCGGTATGCCCCCGCGCCGAGGAAGAAGGGGACCGAACCGGCGCTGACGCTTTTCGCGGCGAGCGCGGTCATGTGGCGTTCCACCGCCATTTCGCTTGCGTGCGCGGGAAGCCCGGCGATGGGGCCAGCAAGGCGCGCTTCGGCGGGGACGTCGGCGAAGAGATCGTCGACTGACGTTGCACCGATCACACCCAACATTTCGGCGCGGTCGGCGGGTGTCAGGGGGAGATAACGCATCAATTAGGCTCCTCGCGCACTTCTGGCGCAACTTTCAGTATCTGGACAAGTCGAGGATGCTTGATGTTATCGGCCCGATCAGTGCAGACCTCGATTTCTTGGCCATTTTCGGTCTCGTCAATGAAGCACCCGCCAACGGTGCCTTCGACCTCAATCAGAATGTCGCTGTCGTTGTACGGTGCTACGTCACGATCGAATGTTTTGGACGCCCCCAAGCTGAGCCACTTACCCTTTCCTCCAGGGTCCGAAGTGATGCCACAACTCAGGAATTGGCAACCTCGCAGCCACCCTACGACACGTAACCTGTGCCCCTCTAGTTCGTTGTGCCGAAGCGCAATCTCTGAGAAGGACAAGTTTGTTGGTGTGGCACAACCCGACGCCAGTCCAATCTGGAGGAGCAACAACCCGGCAAAACTCCGTGTGGTACTAAAGCCCCGCGACATAGGCATCGTAAGCCGCCTTATCCATCAGGCTCGCCAGCTCGCCGGCATCGGCCAGCGACACTTTGTAGAGCCACCCGGCCCCTTCCGCATCGCTGTTGACCAGCTCAGGCGCGCCTTCCAGCTCTCCGTTGACCTCGCTCACTGTGCCGCTCGCCGGGCTGTAGATGTCGGACGCCGCCTTGACGCTATCGACCACCGAGACCGAATCGCCCTGCTTCACTGCCTGGCCTGCGGCGGGCAGTTCGACATAGGTGATGTCGCCCAATTGGCTCTGGGCATAGTCGGTGATGCCGACCGTACCGCTATCGCCATCGACGTCGATCCATTCGTGGTCCTTGGTGAAATATCGGCTCATGACACATCCTCAGCGGTGATAGCGGTGGGGGACGAAAGGGGTGGGAACCACGCGCGCGGGCAGGCGCTTGCCGCGCACGTCGACTTCGAGCGCAGTGCCCTCGGCGCAATGTTCGATGGCGACATAGGCCATGGCGATGGGGCGTTCGAGGCTGGGCGAAAAGCCGCCGGAGGTGACCCGCCCGACCTTGTGCCCGGCGAGAAACACCTCCGCCCCCTCGCGCGCGGCCTGGCGGCCGTCGAGGGCGATGCCGACCCATCGGCGCGTCGGGCCATGGGCAAGGTCTCCCAGGATTCGCTCCGCGCCGGGAAAACCGCCATGCGCGCGGCGGCGCTTGTTGATCGCGAATGCCAGCCCGGCGCTGACCGGGTCGGTCGCTTCGGTCAGGTCATGGCCATAGAGCGGCAGCGCCGCCTCCAACCGCAGCGAATCGCGCGCGCCCAGGCCGATCGGCTTCACTTCGCTCTGGGCGCAGATCGCATCGGCGATCCGCTCCGCCTCGTCGGCCGGCAGTGAAATCTCGAAGCCGTCCTCGCCGGTATAGCCCGACCGGCTGATCCAGGCATCGACCCCGTCGAGCTTGAATGCCGCCGCCTTCATGAAAGTCAGCGATGCCAGCGGCACATTGCTGGTCACCAGCCGTTCCAGCGCGGCGCAGGCCTCGGGGCCCTGCAGCGCCAGCAGCGCGGTGTCCTCCAGGTGGTTGAGCGTTATTTCGTCGGGCAGGTGCTCGCGCAGATGGCCGATGTCGTCCCACTTGGTCGCACCGTTGACCACCAGATAAAGCCCGCTTTCCCAGCGCGAGACCATCAGGTCGTCGAGAATTCCGCCGGTCTCGTCGAGCAGCAGCGAATAGCGCACCTGCCCGACCTTCAGCGTCGACAGGTCGATCGGCAGCAATGCCTCCACCGCCGCGTCAAGGCCATCGCCAGCGAGGTAGAGCTGGCCCATGTGGCTGACATCGAACAGCCCGGCGTGCTGGCGGGTCCACAGGTGCTCGGCGATGATGCCTTCATACTGCACCGGCATCGAATAGCCGGCGAACTCGACCATCCGGGCGCCCTTCGCGCGGTGCCAGGCATCGAGCGGCAAGGCCAGCGGGCCGGCCGGCGCCTCGTCGTCAGGGTCTGTTGAATCGCTCACGCACGGCTCCGCACAGTTTGCACCAGATCTGGCGCCCCCTCTGTCACGGAAGCCTGAGAGCATTACCCCTTCGGCGGCCCCCACGGCAGCAGGGACTCTTTCCAGAGCATCGCTAACGACCCACGCGGTCCGTTTGCCTGAGAGTTTCCGGGGCGGTTGCTCCTTCGGCGCCTGCGGATGCAGGGCTCTCCCGCGCGGTCAGCGACCCTTGGGCGATGGCGGGCCGGTCCGATTCGAGTCAACGAAAGCGGTGCAGCTTATCCACCGCGGCGGCGCAGGGCATAGAGGATGGCCTCGTGCTCGTGGACGAAGCGCCCGCCCGCCTTCTCCTTGGCCAAGGCCAGGATCGCATCGGCCAGCACCTCGATGCGGATCGAACGGAACTTGCGGTATTTGCCATTGAGAAGCGGATCGATCAGCGGACTGAACCACATGGCGATGCGTTCCAGAAGGCGCAGCTCCGCGCGGTGGCCCCGCAACAGCCCGGGGCGGAGGATGTCCAACCGGCGGAACCGCAGCTTGATCAGCGCCTCTTCGGTCTCGCCCTTCACCCGCAGGTAGAAATTGCGCGCGTTCACATCGGCCCCGGCGGAGGAGACGAAGACCAAGTGATCGATCCCCGCCGCCTTGGCCGCGCGGGCGCATTCCAGCACCAGGTCGTGGTCCACCGCGCGGAAAGTCGCCTCGTCCTTGTCCGCCTTGCGCCAGGTAGTGCCCAGCGCGCAGACCATGACCTTGGTGTTGGTCGAGGGGATGGCATCGGGCCATTCCGAGGGATCGGCGACCACCATCACCATGCGCGCGCCCTTGGGCATTTCCACGTGCCGCCGTGCCATGCCGATCAGCCGCACGTCCGTTCGCCCGATGGCGCGGCCGATCAAGGTCCAGCCGGTGAAGCCGGTCGCCCCGACCAGGCAGATGCGCAAGGGTTCAGACATTGCGCAGGCCCTCGGGCGTGCTGCCGAAGATCCGGGCATGGCAATCGATGGCGTAGCGATCGGTCATGCCGGCAATGAAATCGGCAATGTGGCGACTACGCAAGGGCCCTTCTTCGGGCAGGCTTTCGCGCCAGCCATCGTTCATCAGTTCGGGGCTTTGTGCATAGGCGGCGAAGAGCTCGGCGGTGACGGTCCTGGCGCGCTCCGCCGTGGTGAGCTGCTGGGGGTGGTAATAGAGCTTGTCGTACATGAAGCGCTTCAATGCGCGCTCATCGCCCGCAAGCCCTGCGGAAAATCCGGCGCAGGCCCGGCCCGCCGCGCGCACATCGTCGGCGCAGGCCATGCCTTGGGTGCGCGCACGGGTTTCGGCGATGACGTCGTTGACCATCAGGCCGATCTGGCTGCGCACGAGTTCGCGCAATTGCCGATCGCGCGGCGCGCCGGGAAACTTCGCCTCGACCTGCCGCCATTCCGCCGCGACGAAGGGCTGCTCCAGCAACTCGTCGAGCGTCAGGAAACCGGCGCGCAGGCCATCGTCGATGTCGTGGTTGTCATAGGCGATATCGTCGGAAATCGCCGCGACCTGGGCTTCCAGGCTCGGCCAGGTGGCAAGGTCCAGCGGATAGGCCGCGTCGAGTTCCGCGAGCGCCCAGTTGGGGGCGGTCACCGGTCCGTTGTGCTTGGCCAGCCCCTCCAGCATTTCCCAAGTGAGGTTGAGCCCGTCGTGCTCGCAATAGGGCGATTCCAGCCGCATCGTCACGCGCAGGCAATGGGCATTGTGATCGAAGCCGCCGCGCGCATGCAGCGCCGCATCGAGCGCCTGTTCGCCGGCATGTCCGAAAGGCGGATGGCCCAGGTCGTGCGCCAGCGCGAGGGCCTCGGTCAGGTCCTCGTCGAGCCCCAGGGCGCGGGCGATGACGCGCGCGATCTGCGCGACTTCGAGACTGTGAGTCAGCCGCACCCGGTAGTGATCACCGTCCGGCGCAACGAAGACCTGGGTCTTGTGGCGCAGGCGGCGAAAGGCGACCGAATGGACGATGCGGTCGCGATCGCGCTGGTAGGGGCTGCGCGGCCCACGCGCCAATGCGCCTTCCAGCGGGAATTCGCGGCCGCGCGAAAGGGATGGATTTGAGGCAAACGGGGCGAGCGTCATCGCGCCCCTTTAGCCTATCCGAGAATCCATTCCACCGCCGCGTCGGCATGAATCCGGGTGCAATCGTAGATCGGCAGCACATTGGCGTCGATCGGCACCACCATTTCCAATTCGGTGCTGCCCAGCACCACGGCCTGGGCGCCGTCCTGGGCGAGGTTGGTGATGATGGTCTTCAATTCTCGTTCCGACTGGCGGCTGGGCTTGCCGACGATCAGCTCGTCATAGATGATCCGGTCGAGCGTTTCGACCACCTTCATTTCGGGCGGCAGCAGCTCGATGTCGCGGGCGATCAGCTTCTGGCGATAGAAGCTTTCCAGCATGACGTTGCGCGGGCCGATCAGCGCCGCTTTCCTGACGCCATTGGCCGCCAGCCGCTCGCCGACGCATTCGGCGATGTGCAGCACCGGCACCGAGACGGCACCAGCCACCTTGTCATAGACCTTGTGCATCGAATTGGCGCAGATGAGGATCGCCGTGGCGCCGCCGGCTTCCAGCAACCGCGCGGAATCGCACAGCACCTGCGCCGCCCGCTCCCAGTCCTCGGGGGAGGACAATCGCACCAGTGCGGAAAAGTCGAGGCTGTCGATCAGCAGCGGCGCGCTGGCATGGTCGCCGACGCGGCGCTGCACCTGCTTGTTGATGCGCTCGTAATAGCTGCGGGTGGAAAACCAGCTCATGCCGCCAATCAGGCCGAGTTTGCGCACTGTCATTGAACTCCATGAAGCAGGATGGCCCCCGGCTGGCCCGGATTACGCAAGCAGGCCGGGATGGTCCACCGGGCGCAGGGCTCCATCCACCGCTGTTGCAGAGCAGCGCATCGCTATTTCCCGAATGCATCGACCCTTGCCCCTCAATGGCGAGGCTGTCGCATGTTCGCTCGAACAGGACATTTCACGCAGAGGCGCAGAGATGATTGTTCGAGCCGAAGGCTCGTTTTTCGTTTCCAAGGCGCGCACTTTCCCATTGGCATTCGGAATCAAACGGCTTCGCCGCAAGCGCAACTCCTCTGCGCCTCTTTTCTTCCTCTGCGCCTCTGCGTGAAACAAAATCCGGGAGGGGCGATCAGGCCTGACAAACGCAACCTTGCACTGGCTCAGCGGATCAGCCCGGTCTTGCAAAGCGCGGCGGAACTGACGGTCACTTCGATCGCGTCGATATCCCCGTTCTGGCGCAGCGCCGTGGCAATTTCGGTGATCGATCGGCGCGGCGCGCGGCTGAGCCTTTGCAGGCCGCGAAGCTGCTTGATCGACAGCTTGCTGGCCATGCGGTTGGCCATGCAGTCCGACAAGGGTTCGGACAGCCCGCTGTCCATCAGCGCGCTCTTCACCCGGCTGGCCTTGATCTGCTGGACGCAGCCGGTGGCGGCGAGCAGCATGAGTACGATTGCAATCCGGCGCAAAGTTCGCCTCCCTTTAGTGCTGCAGCGCCTTGACCACGTCCTCGACCATCTTCTTGGCGTCGGCGAGCAGCATCATCGTCTGGTCCATGTAGAACACGTCGTTGTCGACCCCGGCATAGCCCACCCCGCCCATCGAGCGCTTGATGAACATGATCGTCTTGGCCTTGTCGACATCGAATACCGGCATGCCATAGATGGGAGATGAACGGTCGGTCTTGGCCGCCGGATTGACCACGTCGTTGGCGCCGATGATGAAGGCGACGTCGGTCTGGGCGAATTCGCTGTTGATGTCCTCCAGCTCGAACACGTCTTCGTAGGGCACATTGGCCTCGGCCAGCAGCACGTTCATGTGGCCCGGCATGCGCCCCGCCACCGGATGGATCGCGTACTTGACCCTAACGCCCTCCTTCTTGAGCAGGTCCGCCATCTCACGCAGCACATGCTGGGCCTGGGCGACGGCCATGCCATAGCCGGGAATGATGATGACCTGCTCGGCTTCCCTCAGCAGGAAGGCCGCGTCCTCCGCACTGCCGCGCTTCCACGGGCGCTGTTCCTTCGAACCATTGCTCGAAGCCCCCTCCTCCGCGCCGAAGCCGCCGGCGATCACCGAAATGAAGCTGCGGTTCATCGCCTTGCACATGATGTAGGAAAGGATCGCGCCCGAGGAGCCGACCAAGGCTCCGGTGACGATCATCGCGGTATTGTGCAGCGTGAAACCCATCGCCGCCGCCGCCCAGCCCGAGTAGGAGTTGAGCATCGAGACCACCACCGGCATGTCCGCCCCGCCGATGGGGATGATCAGCAGGAAGCCGATGATGAAGGCGGCAGCAGTGATCGCGGCGATCACCCACAGGCCCTGGTCCTGGGTAAACCAGCCGATCAGGCCGAGGATCGCCGCCAGCGTGCCGAGGTTGATGACATGGCGCGCGGGCAGCAGGATCGGCGCGCCGCTCATGTTGC
>JAYRPK010000194.1:0-8078 GCA_041911195.1 Novosphingobium sp.
CTCGGGCACTTCCTGGGCGAACAGCTTCTTCATGAATTCCGGGTGGGCCCGGCTGAGGAAGATCTGCGGTCCGCGGTTCTGCCGCTCCACCTTCATGATGTAGGCACGGACGCGCTCGCCGACCCGGGCGTTCTCGCGCGGGATCTGCTGGTCGCGACGGATGACGCCCTCGGCGCGGCCGAGGTTGACGATGACGTGGCCGAATTCGACCGACTTGATCACGCCGACGATGATCTCGCCCGCGCGGTCCTTGAATTCCTCGTACTGCCGCTCACGCTCGGCGTCGCGGACCTTCTGGAAGATGACCTGCTTGGCCGACTGGGCGTCGATGCGGCCGAGGTCCACCGCCGGCAGCGGATCGACGATGAAGTCGCCGATCTTGGCGCCGGGCTGGAGCTTCTCTGCCTGCTTCAGGTCGACCTGCTTGAAGTAGTCCTCAACCTCCTCGACCACTTCGACGACGCGCCACAGGCGAAGGTCACCGGTGCGCGGATCGAGCTTGGCGCGAATGTCGTTCTCGGCGCCATAGCGGCTGCGCGCGCTCTTCTGGATCGCCTCTTCCATCGCCTCGATGACGATCGCGGGATCGATCATCTTCTCGGTCGCGACCGAATTGGCGATCGCGAGCAGCTCTGCGCGGTTGGCGGAAATGGGGCTGGCCATGCTCAGTTGTCCTGTTCTTCGAGAATTTCGTCTGCACCACTCGAATCGAGCGGGCGGGTGGCGGCAATCAGCTTGTCGGTCAAGATAAGCTTGGCGGATTGAACGTGGGCAAACGGGAAAACGACCGGCCCCGACTTGCGGTCGATCAAGCGGATTGTCTCGCCTTCGATCCCATCCAGGTCGCCTTGCAGTCCCTTTCTGTTGCCTTCAACCGGCTCGGTCAGAAAGACTTTTGCCTCGTGCCCTGCCCATTCGGCAAAATCCTTGAGCCGGGTCAGTGGCCGATCGATGCCCGGCGATGACACTTCGAGGCGATAGGCGCCCTCAAGCAGAATCTCGCCCGCTTCCTCCAGCTCGTCGATCCGGTCGGACACGCGGCGCGAAAGGGCGGCGCAATCGTCGATGGTCAACTGGCCGGTCTCGGGCCGCTCGGCCATGATCTGCAGCGCCGGCTCCTCGCCATCGCCCGCCTCGCTCTTGCCGAAGATCTTAACGCGCACGAGATCGAAGCCCAAGGCATTCGCCTCCGGCTCGACCATTTCGATAATGCGCGCAACATTCGCCATGCAATTTTCGCCCAATGTGCCCGGTGAAACGCGAAAAGCGCCGGCCCCGTTTGGCGCCAGCCCAGACTTTGTTTCACAATGTCGGGATAAGCGGCAGATACACGCTTATCGGACGGAATGCAAGGGCGGCGACCTTTCGGCCGCCGCCCGCCCCCTGAACGGTTTACTCGCCGCTGGTCTGGTTCAAGGCAGTGGAGGTCTTTTCCAGATTGCCGATCGACTTTTCGCGCAGCGCGCTGGGCGAATATTCTTCGGCGCCGGCGGCCTTGGCAGCCCTGTCCGCGACGTTGAGCGCCTTTTCGGTGAAGGAATCCTTGTCGACATTGCTCGACGCGACCTGCGCGGCTTTGGCCGGCGCATTCGACCAGGGATTGTTCGGCTTGCCAGCGTCTTCTTCCTTCTTCTGACCGAAGAACAGGAAGCCTACGACGAGCAGCAGGCCGATAAACACGAACTTGTTGCGGACAATAGTCCGGGCGAATCCAAACATGGCGGTCTCCCCTCAAACAGGAGTGGCCTAGGTAATTGTCTTTAGTTGAAAGGCCGTTAACCTCATGGCGCGGAAAATAAATTCTACTTTTCCGCGCAGACCGCCTTCATATCGGCTTCCGCACTTTCGATCGCGGATGCGCGCTCTTGCTGGCGGTTGCTGTCAACTGCATCGTCCCACATCTGGTCGAAAGCGGCGCGCGCTCGGGCGCAACGCTCGCGGCGCTGGTTGGCGATTTCATCCTTGATTCCCGAGGCATTCACCGCCGCTTCCGCAACGGTATCGGCGTTTTGCGACAGCCAGGCGCTGCCGGCTCCGAACAACAGCGCCGCCAGAAGGATTACCCCACCAAGGAACAGCAGCAACCCCTTGATGACTCGCATTGTCCGACCAGCCCAAATGATCCCTGAAAGGGCCACTACCTAGATCGGCGGGCTTGAATTCTGGTTAACCCAGGGCCTCACTCGCTCAGGCCGTGCTTCCTGATGCAGTGGCGCAACTGATCGTAGCTGAGGCCGAGCGCCTTGGCGGTCTGGCGCTGGTTCCAGCGATGCCTGGCCAGCGCCGCTTCGAGAATCGCCCGCTCGTGCGCATCGACGGCGGCGCGAAGGTCGGAAATGTCGTCCAGGCCTCCGGCCTGCGAGACAGGCAGAATGTCAGCGCCTGACCGCTCCGGAACGCTCCGCGACGCTGCCTCCGGCTTCCAGGGGCTGTCGAACGGATCGAAAACGATCCGCCCGATCGGCATTTCTGGGCCGTCGCAGCGATAGACCGCCCGCTCCACGACATTGCGCAATTCGCGCACGTTGCCGGGCCAGTCATGCGCTTCGAGCGCGGCCATGGCGGCATCGGCAAAGCCGGGCCATTGTTCCCAGCCCAGTTCGCTCGCCATGCGGCGGCCGAAGTATTCCGCCAGCACGAAGACGTCGCCCTCGCGGGCGCGCAGCGGCGGCAGGGTGATGACTTCGAAGCTGAGCCGGTCGAGCAGGTCGGCGCGGAACTTGCCGTCGTCCGCCAGGCCGGGAAGGTCCTCGTTGGTCGCAGCGACGATCCGGACATCGACCCGCAGCGGCCGCGAAGCGCCGATCCGGGTCACTTCGCCATATTCGACCGCGCGCAGCAGCCGTTCCTGCGCTCCCATCGACAGCGTCGCCAACTCGTCGAGAAACAGGGTTCCGCCGTCTGCCTCCTCGAACCGCCCTGCCCGCGCCCTTGTGGCCCCGGTAAAGGCCCCTGCTTCATGGCCGAACAACTCCGCCTCGATCAGGCTCTCAGGCAGGGCAGCGCAGTTCATGGTCACCAGCGGTTCCTGCCAGCGCGGGCTGAGGCGGTGCAGGCGTTCGGCGATCAGTTCCTTACCGGTGCCGCGCTCGCCCACCACCAGCACCGGGCGGTTCATCGCCGCCGCGCGGCTGGTGCGCTCCACTGCGTCGAGAAAGGCGCCGGACTGGCCGACGAACTGCGTTTCGCGATCCATTGCCAACTTATAGCGAAATTTCCCAACTAGTCGCAATCCTTCGCGCGATGCCAAATGGCATATCCACGCTTTTCCGCCAATCGGCCCGTTTGGCACGGCCATTGCTGAAGGAAGGTCAGTCACCATATTCGAACCCGAAAGCCCGACCATGTCCTTCCCGTTCCTCTTCCGCTTTCCGATCCGCAGCCGGCTTGACGGCGCGGTGCTGGTCAGCATCGCCGCCATGGGGCTGTTCGGCCTGGCGACTTTCGCCCAGCAGTTGCCACTGGCTCTTTCGGCATGAACACCCCGATCGAACTCGAACCGCTCGCCAGCCCCGGCGAGTCCGGGCCGGAGCGTTCCGGCAGTCCCTTCTGCGGCCATACCCCCCGCCGCTCGGACGCTTCGGCCCACAACCCTTCGCACGCGCCCGGCCGGCATGGCCATGGCGCGCGCTCCATTGCCGGTGTAGATTGCGCCGGCAAGTCCGTCCCTCGCCAAACCGGAGGCCGCACCATGGGCATATTCTCGCGTACCCTCGACATCCTTGCCGCCAACTTCAACGACTTGCTCGACAAGGCCGACGACCCGGCAAAGATGATCCGCATGATCATCATGGAGATGGAGGAAACGCTGGTCGAAGTGCGTGCCAGCGCGGCGCGCACCATTGCCGACCAGAAGGAAATGCAGCGCCACCTGCTCAAGCTGGACGCCCTGCAGGCCGACTGGGCGGAAAAGGCGCAACTCGCCCTGTCGAAGGACCGCGAGGACCTTGCCCGCGCCGCGCTGGTCGAGAAGAAGAAGGCCGGCGACATGGCCGGTCAGTTGCAGGCCGAGGTCGGCGTGCTCGACGATTCGCTGCGCGCCTACGAAGCCGATATCGACAAGCTCCAGACCCGACTGCGCGAAGCCCGCAGCCGCCAGAGCCAGATCATGGCCCGGCTGGAAAGCGCCGAGAACCGGGTCAAGCTGCGCACCCTGCTGTCCACCGAGCGAGTCGACGAGGCACTCGCCCGTTTCGACCAGCTGGAGCGCCGGGTCGATCATGCCGAGGGCCGCGCCGATGCGCTCAAGATGGCCCAGGCCGGCAAGCCGACGCTGGCCGACGAGATCGCCGCGCTGGAAGGGTCTGACAAGATCGACGAGGAACTCGAGGCGCTGAAGCGTTCGCTTCAGGCCAGCAGCAAGCAGGAAGGCTAGGCCATGGAAATGCTCATTCCGCTGGTCGCCGTCCTGTCGATCTTCGTCGGGTTGCCATGGCTGATCCTGCACTACGTAACCCGCTGGAAGACCGCAGCCACGCTCACCACCGATGACGAGGCGATGCTCGAGGAGCTCTACCAACTCGCGCGCAGGCTCAGCGATCGCATCGACACGGTCGAGCGGCTGCTGGCCGCCGACCATCCCGATTTCCAGCCCGCGCGCCTTGTCCGCGACCGCAACGCCGACGATGCCGAATTGTCCGAGATCGAACGTTTCCGCGCCAACCAGGGAAGGACTTCAAGGTGAAGGGCCAGCATACCCGCTTCTATCGCGACAAGCAGAACGGCAAGATCCTGGGCGTCTGCGCGGGCATTGCCGACTATACCGGCATCGATGCGCTGTGGATCAGGCTGGCGACGGTCTTCCTGTTCTTCACCGGCATGGCCTGGGCGATCGTGCCCGCCTACATCCTGATCGGCCTGTTCGCCAACAAGAAGCCTGCGCACCTCTATCTGGAACGCGACGAAGAGCAGTTCTGGCAGCGCGTGCGCCAATCGCCGGCGCGCACGACCCGCGAAGTGCGCGCCCAGTTCCGTGATATCGACCGCCGGTTGGCCGAGGTCGAAGCATGGTACGTATCGAGCAATCCACGCCTGGCGGCCGAGATCGAGCAACTGCGCTAGGCTGAAAAAAGGGGGGAAATTCCCATGAATTCACTTGGAATCCTTGTGCCGCTGGCGCCGTTCCTGATGGTCTGCTTCATCGTCTGGACCAGACACCAGAGCAAGCTGGCCGAGTTGCAGCTCAAGGCCGCCGCAGAAAAGGCCGCGCAGAACGCATCGCACAACCGCGAGCTGGAAGAGCGCGTCCGGGTACTCGAAAGGATCGTTACCGACAAGGGATACGACGTGGCGACCCAGATCGAAGCCCTGCGCGATACGCGCCGCACCGAAGCCCTGGCCGATCCGGCCGGAAGCGATACCAAGCAGTAATCGCTTGCGGTCTGGACCTTGGCAATACCGGTGCTAAGTGCGCGCCATGCGCAGCCTTGACGATATCCGCGAAGAATACCTCTTCCTCGATGGCGACGAGCGCTATCGCCTGCTGATCGAACTGGGGCGCGAGCTGGATCCAATGCCTGCCGCGCTGAAGACCGATGCGACGCTGGTGCGCGGCTGTTCGGCCAGCGTCTGGGTCTATCCCACCCAGGGCGAAGGGGGCGAGCTGCATTTCCTCGCCGACAGCAATGCGGCGATCACCAAGGGCATTGTCGCGCTGGTCATCGCCGCGGTGCAGGACCGCCCCGCCGGCGAAGTGGCCACGACCGACATCGCCGCCCTGCTCGAACCTTTCGAGCTCAGGAACCAGCTTTCCTCCAACCGCACCCAGGGCGTGCCCAACATGATCGCGCTGATTCGCGAAACCGCCGCCCGGATCGCCGAAAAGGCCTGACGCATGACCCGGCCGCTCTATCTGGCTGGCGGTCTTGTCGCACTGGCTCTGGGAATCGTAGGCACTTTCCTGCCGATCATGCCGACCGTGCCGTTCCTGATTGCCGCCGCCTTCTGCTTCGCCCGCAGCAAGCCGGAATGGGAACAGCGGCTGCTCGAACATCCGCAATACGGCGAAACGCTGCGCGACTGGAACGAGCGCGGGGCGATCCGCCGCCGGGTCAAAGTCGTGGCCATTTCCGCGATGGGCGTGGGCGCGCTGTTCACCTGGGCGACGATCGGCTGGCCCTGGGTGGCGATCTCGCTGGCGATCATTGTTTTCGCCGGCGGCTGGATCTGGACACGGCCGGAATAAAAAATTTCGCAGCGCCGCGAAGGGTTCCGCTGCTTGCTTCGTTACGCCATACAACCAGCACATAACACGGGCCGTACTCAAAACACGTTTGAACCCAATCGAATGTTTCAGGAGACGATCATGAAAAAGCTTGCCCTGTTTACCGCCTTCGCCGCCATTTCGACCACCCTTGCGCTGACCGCGCCCGCGCAGGCCCACCCGCGCCGCTATGCGCATAGCCATGTGATTCCGCATTCGCCCGGCCACATCACCCCGATCCGCGCCGAAGCCGTGCGCGACGATATCAACCGGCTGGATGCCGACATCGACCGGGCCGATAACAACGACACGATCTCCGAACGCGAGGCCGCCGATCTGCGCCGCCGCGTGGCCGATCTGCGCAACCAGTTCCATCGCTTCAACGCCAATGGCCTGACCGTCGCGGAAACCAACACCCTGCTGGGCCGAGCCAATTACATCCGCGACCGGCTGCGCATGGAACGCTTCGACTGGGATCGCCACGCGGGCTGAAAGGCATTCTATCTTGTCATGGCGAGCGCACGGCACTAGGCGGCGCTTGCCATGACTACACAAGCCAAGACCCTTTACGAGAAGATCTGGGACGCCCACGTCGTCTCGCGCCGCGATGACGGCACCTGCCTGCTCTATATCGACCGCCACCTGGTCCATGAAGTGACCAGCCCGCAGGCATTCGAGGCCATGCGCGTGGCGGGCCGCAAGGTGCGCCGCCCGGACCTGACCCTGGCGGTTCCCGATCACAACATCCCGACCACCGCGCGCCGCGACGCCGCGGGCAATGTCCTGCCCATCGAGGATCAGGAAAGCGCCCAGCAGGTCGCCGCCTTCGAGCGCAACGTGCGTGAGTTCGGCGTCAATTTCTTCGGCCCGAACGATCATGAGCAGGGCATCGTCCATGTCGTCGGCCCCGAGCAGGGCTTTTCGCTGCCCGGCGCGACGATCGTCTGCGGCGATAGCCACACCAGCTGCCACGGCGGCCTGGGCGCCCTCGCCTTCGGCATCGGCACCAGCGAAGTCGAGCACGTGCTGGCCACGCAAACCCTGCTGCTCAAGCAATCCAAGACCATGGAAGTGCGCGTCGAGGGCGAACTGGCCCCCGGCATCACCCCCAAGGACCTTGTCCTGCACATCGTCGGCCTCGTCGGCACGGCGGGCGGCACTGGCCATGTCATCGAATTCCGCGGGCCCGTGTTCGAGCAAATGTCGGTCGAGGGCCGCCTGACGGTCTGCAACATGGCGATCGAAGCCGGCGCGCGCGCCGGCCTGGTCGCGCCCGACGAAAAGACCATCGCCTATGTCAAGGGCCGGAACTATGCGCCCAAGGGCGCGGACTGGGACAAGGCCGTTGCCTGGTGGAAGAGCCTGGCCACCGATCCCGGGGCCAAGTTCGACAAGTCGGTGGTCATCCAGGCCGCCGACGTGCCGCCGACCGTCACCTGGGGCACCAGCCCCGAAGACACCGTGCCCATCGGCGGCGTGGTCCCCGCGCCCGAAAGCTTTGCCGATCCGGCCAAGCAGCAGGCGGCCAAGGTCAGTCTCGAATACATGGGCCTGACGCCCGGCACCAGGATGACCGACATCGAGGTGGAGCACATCTTCATCGGTTCCTGTACCAACAGCCGCATCGAGGACCTGCGCGCCGCTTGCGAGGTGCTGAAGGGCCGCAAGCGCGCGCCCAACATCAAGTGGGCGATCGTCGTGCCGGGCTCGGGTCTGGTCAAGGAACAGGCCGAGGCCGAAGGGCTCGACAAGATCGTCATCGAGGCCGGCCTCGAATGGCGCGAGCCGGGCTGCTCGGCTTGCCTCGCCATGAACCCGGACAAGGTTCCGCCGGGCGAACGCTGCGCTTCCACGTCGAACCGCAACTTCACCGGAC
>JAYRPK010000195.1:0-1555 GCA_041911195.1 Novosphingobium sp.
CAAGGCAGGGATCATTGGATCTTTCCCCACTGCCAACGCCCGCCCGATCGAAGTGCTTGAGCAATGGATGATTGCGATCACAGAGGGGCTCGCAGCCGCGCGCGCCGAGAAGCCCGACGCGATCATCGGCCCTTGGTGCGCCAATCTCGTCGTCCACAAGTCGAACACCCGGCTGGAGCAGGACTTCGCGCTGATTGCCAAGTACCAGCCCCCGATCGTGGTGACAGCGCTGGGGCATCCGCGATCGACAATCGAACTGGTCCACGGCTATGGCGGGCAGGTCTTCGTCGATGTCTCGACTGTGCCCATGGCGCGCAAGGCCGCCGAGGCAGGGGCTGATGGACTGGCGTGCATTTGTGCCGGGGCAGGCGGACATACCGGCAGTCTTTCGCCCTTTGCCTTTGCCAGTGCGGTGCGCGAGTTCTTCGATGGCCCGCTTGTGATCAGCGGGGCGATCTCGACCGGAGCGGCCATTGCCGGTGCCATTGCGGCGGGCGCGGACTATGTCTACATCGGCTCCAGCTTCATCCCGACTTTCGAAAGCATGGCCGCGCCGGGATACAAGCAGATGATCGTCGATTGCGGTCTGGACGATCTGGTGTCGAGCGCGGTCGTCACCGGTACAAGCGCGATCTGGCTCAAACCTTCATTGACAGCAGCAGGCGTCGATCTCGAAGATCTTCCGCCGGTTCCAGATCGCAACTATGACAGCAACCGCGACCTTGGTGCCCGTCGCTGGGTCGATACCTGGGCAGCGGGCCAGGGGATCGATGCTATCAAAGCGATAGAACCTGTCAGCGCGGTGGTGGACCGGCTGGAGGCGGAGTATCGCACTGCAGTAGCGCGGTTTTCCTCAATCAACGCCTAGCACCGCGCCGCTGGTCGGCACGCCGATCCCCGCCGTCACCAGAGCATTGCGCGCGCCGGCCACCTGATTGCTCGCCGTACCGCGCAGCTGCCGGACGGCTTCGGCAATGCCGTTCATGCCGTGGATATAGGCCTCGCCCACCTGGCCGCCATTGGTGTTGACCGGCAGTCCGCCGCCAATCTCGATGTTGCCATGCTTGATGAAGTCCTTGGCTTCGCCGCGCCCGCAAAAGCCATAGGCTTCGAGCTGCATCATCACGCTTGGGCCGAAATGGTCGTAGAGAATGGCGAGGTCCATGTCGGCCGGAGCAAGGCCGGACTGGCGCCACAGTTCGCGGCCGGTGAGTGCTGCATCGTCGGCGAAGGACAGGTCCTGCCGGTAATAGGAATACATGCTGAAATGGCGTGGGCTGATGCCCTGGCTGGCGCCGCGAATAAGGACCGGGCGCTGCGCCAGGTCGGGCGCGCGCTCGGTGCTGGTGATGACGAGTGCGACTGCGCCATCGCTTTCCTGGCAGCAATCGAGCAAGCGCAGCGGATCGACGATCATGCGGCTCGCCTGGTGGTCCTCAAGTGTGATCGGCTTGCCGAAGAACCGCGCCAGCGGGTTGGTGGCGGCGTGCCGTCTCGCGGAGACTGCGACCTGTCCGAAGTCCGCCGAAGTCGCGCCGGTCTCGTGCATGTAGCG
>JAYRPK010000196.1:0-6662 GCA_041911195.1 Novosphingobium sp.
CCTGCGAGGCGTCCGCCTCAAGCAGGATGTGGCTGCCGCCGGCCAGGTCGAGGCCGAGGTTGATCTGCGGGTTGGGGAGGGCAGAAGGCCAGGGCGCATTCGCCAGGGCGAACAGCGAAGGCAGCGCCGCCAAGGCGCAGGCCACGGTGACAAACCAGAACCAGACCTGTTTCCAGCGAGGAAAATCGAGCATGCCCGGTCAGCCTTCAGTCGTTGGCCGGGCCGGTGCCGGTGGGCGAAAGCACTTCGACGATGGTCGATTTGACCGCCTTCACCTTGACATTGGGAGCAATTTCGATGTCGGCATAGGTCTCGTCCACCCGGGTGACCTTGCCGACGAAGCCGCCGCCGGTCACCACCTGATCGCCCTTTTTCACCGCGGCGATCTTTTCGCGATGCTCTTTCTGCTGGCGCATCTGCGGGCGCAGCAGCAGGAACCAGAAGACGCCGGCAATGCCGATCAGCGGCAGGAACTGGACCCATGCGGGCGGCGCCTGGCCGGCCGAAGCGGCGGCGGACAGAAGGTTGAGGATCGGTGTGGACATGATGGGGGGAAAAACTTTCTCTGCCATGTCCGGGCGCGCCATCGGCCCCGGATGGCGCGCGGTTAGCAGCAATGCCCCGGCAAGGCAACGCGCGGGGGTCAAGCGGAGGTGACATGCGCGCGGCGCTTGCATCCGGAGATTGGCCTGCCTATAGGCCGCCGCTCCTTGGTGCCGCTCGCGCGGGGCCATGGCGGTCGGGACGTAGCGCAGCCTGGTAGCGCATCACACTGGGGGTGTGGGGGTCGGAGGTTCGAATCCTCTCGTCCCGACCAATTTCATCAACTCATGCCTCGATCCGCGCTGCCCGCGCCGGGGCGAGGCGCGCCTGCATGGTCCCCAGAGTTAAGAAAGTCTAAGTGGATTGGCGTTAAGACCGGGTGTGCAGTCTATCATTTCGCAACCCGGAGTACCCGCGTTGGCTGAACCTGTTACCCATTCGCGGCGTCCGATTGCCGCTCTCGCCCTGTTGGCCGTGCCGGCCTTGCTGCTGTCCGCTTGCGGGCCGAGCCGCGACGAAGTGCTCGCGGAAAAGGTCGCCCGCGCGGAGAATGCGGCGGAAAAGGCCGAACAGGCGCAGCAGGCGGCCGAACGCGCCGCCCGCGCCGCCGGGGCTCGCCTCAACGAAGTCAATGCCGCCCGCGAAGAGGAAGGCGCCCAGCCGACCGCCGTGGTCGGCGACCGGACGGGTGAAGAGCCTATCGACACGGCCAATGCCGCCACCTCGCACAACACCGATCTTTCCGGGCCGCTGGCCGGCGGGCCGGTCCGCTAGATGTGAGCTTTCAGGTGATTGTTCACCCGGTGAACAAGCTGTCGAGGCTACACATCTAGGCACTTCTCGCGCTTGCCACGCGGCGTGGCGGCGCTAAGGACTGTGCGGATCAGGAACGGAACAGGTGCGGGCAATGGCGGACAGGCTGGTTTATGTGCTCAACGGGCCGAACCTGAACCTGCTCGGCCTGCGCGAACCGGAAATCTACGGCAGCGACACGCTCGACGACATCGCCGGCATGCTGGAAGACCGGGCGAAGGACCTTCGCCTGGAAGTCGACATGCGCCAGTCGAACCACGAAGGCCACCTGGTCGACTGGCTGCACGAAGCGCAGAGCAAGGGCGCGCATGCGGTGTTGCTCAATTCGGGCGCCTTCACCCATACCAGCGTGGCGCTTTACGATGCGATCAAGTCGATCAAGGTTCCGGTGATCGAAGTGCACCTGTCTAACCCGCACACGCGCGAGCAATTCCGCCACAAGAGCTATGTCGGCATGGCCGCCAAGGGCACCATCGCAGGCTTCGGGGCGAAGAGCTATCTGCTGGCGCTTGAGGCTGCGGCCTTGCTCTAACGCCACACTCGATACGATAATCCTGTCACTTTCGCGCCGCCCTGCGGCTCGATGACGAATTGGTAGTCCCTCGGGCTGGGATGGCTCAGGTTGCCGGCCAGCCTCGCCGGTTTTCCCGGACTGGCATCGGCAAAGGCCATGATCGGCTTGCGCACCATGCCATCGAATCCGGTGACGAAGCCCTTGTCGTACCAAGGCCCGCGCGGATCGCTGGCGGCGGCCAGATAGAGCCGCAGTGTGCCCGATTGCACCGCCACTTCGACCTGCACCGGCTGGGCCGCGACACCCTGCATGTTGGGCGAGACCGGCACCGAAACCGCGACCATGCCGTGAACCGACTGCCAGGTTCCCTTCACTTCGAACGGGCCGGGCAAGAGCAAGCCCTGTGTGGTCTGGACTTCGCCTGGGGCACCGCCCTGCGAGAAGCTGAAGCGCCATTCCTCGAGCAGACCGGGCGGACTGGCGACCGGGCATCCCTTGAGGTCTATTCGGAAGGCCGGGCTCGACGGCAGCCGCGCGGGCAGGGCCGCGATCTTGCAGCCCTGCATGTCGGCCAGTTCCAGCGGCAGGTCGAGCAGCGGGGCAATATCGGTCGCGGGAATGCCGCGCGCCTTCAATTGCCTGAGCGTCTTGAGCCGGGCGAGGGGGGCAAGGTCCGCCACCGGATTGCCCGAAATGTCTAGCGATTCGAGCGCGGGCGGCAGCCTGGCCGGATCGAGCGCGACCAGGCGGTTGCCCGAAAGGTCGAGGTGGCGCAGCGCGGCCAGTTTCGACAGGTCGGGCAGTTCGGTCAGCGCGTTGCCGGGCAGAACCAGCTTTTCAAGGCCCGTCAGGCCGGACAGTTCGGGCAGCGACTTGAGACCGGCCTGTTGCAGCGAAAGCACCTTGATGCGCCCATCGTCCCAGGCCACCGCGCGCTTGTTGTCGGGATAGGTCAGGTCGGCGGCCATGCCGATGTCGCGCAATTGCGGAGCGGTGAGGCCAGCGGGTTGCAGCAGCCGGTCGAGCACGGCGGCGTCGGCAGGGTTGTGCGGCGCTGGCGTGCCGCAGGCGGCCAGCAGGGCGAGGGGGGCAAGGATGAAGAGGCTGCGCAACGGTGCCAACAATTGCAGTCCTTTCTATTCGGCCTCCAGCGGCACCCCCGGCAACTGCTTGGCCGTGCGGATCGTCAGGCTGGTCTTGACGCTCGCCACATTGGGCGCAGGCGTCAGCTTGCTGGTGAGGAATTCCTGGAAGCTCTGCAGGTCCTTGCTGACAATTTTCAGGATGAAGTCGATCTCGCCGTTCAGCATGTGGCATTCGCGCACTTCGGGCAGGGCGCGCATGTGCTCCTCGAACTGGCGCAGCGCGTCCTCGGCCTGGCTCTTGAGGCTGACGAGGGCGAAGACCATGATCGAGAAGCCCAGCTTCGCCCCGTCGAGATCGGCATGATAGCCGCGGATGATGCCTTCATCTTCCAGCGCACGGACCCGGCGCAGGCAGGGCGGGGCAGTCAATCCGACTCGTTGCGCCAGTTCGACATTGGTCACCCGGCCCTCATCCTGAAGCTCGGCAAGCAGCCGCCGGTCGATCCGGTCAAGATTCGACATTGTATCCCCTCATTTCGTGCCGGAATCGCGTAATAAGCCGCTGCCGCAACTTTGGCCAAGCAAAAGGCTGTGTCACCGTAATTTTATTGTCAAGGATTGCAATCGTCCCGCTTTGCAACGGTGCCGAGGGAATGGGTGCCGGCCCCCTTGCAAACTGCTAGAAAGCCTGTCTTCGCGGAAGCCCCGGCCTGTCCGCCCACGGAGCTGCGATGCTGATCGACGATCGCCTTGCCACAGTCTTGCGCCAGAGCGCCGGCGGCGAAGCGACGGCGCGTATCCAGTTCCGCCAGTTGCTTGACCTGCTCGGCACCCTGCCGAGCGAAGCCCAAGGGCCGCAGGTCGATGCCGCTCACGACCAGCTGGCGGCGCTGTCCGCCGCGATACCGGCAAAAGGCCGTGCGGCGATCCTGAGTGAGCCCGGCTTGCGGCTGCGCAACCCCCGGCTGGTGGCCATGCTGTGCGCCGGCGAGCCCGATGTCGCCAGCGCTGCGCTCGAAGCCGCGCAACTGGACGAGGAGCAATGGCTCGATCTCGCCCCGGCCTTGCCGATGGCCGCGCGCGGCGCGATCCGGCGGCGGCGCAACCTGGGGCCCAGGGTGGAGGCCATGCTCGATCGCCTGGGCATCCACAACCGCGGCCTGCCGCCGGCAGAGGCGGACGTGAAGCCTGCGGAGGTGAAGCTTGCGGCCGGGGAGCCCGAAGCCGAAGCCTTGCGGCCGGCCGTGGCGCCGCCGCCGGCCAATGACAGGGGCATCGGCGCCATCGTCCGGCGCATCGAGCATTTCCGCAAGGCGCGCCAGCCGATCGAAGGCGAGGCGCACTTCGCCGATTCGCCGCGCCTGCCGCTCGACGAGCATGCCGCCGAGCGCATGGGGCCACCGATCCGCGCCTTCGATTTTTCCACCGATGCCGATGGCCGCATCGTCTGGTGCGATGCCAGAGTGGCAAGCATGGCGATCGGCCTTCGGCTGGCCGGGCCCGAAAGCCTGGGGCGCGGCACCCCGGCCGCATTGCGCAACCGTCAGCCCTTGCGCGGGACCAGGCTGGACATCGAGGGCGCGCCGGCGATCGCCGGCCAGTGGCGGGTCGATGCCGCGCCGGTGTTCGATCCCGCAGGGGGGCGCTTTACCGGCTACAACGGCCGCATGCGGCGGATCGAAGCCCCGCCCGGCGCATCGGCGGACAGGCGGCACCAGGCCGAGGCCGACAGGATCCGGCAATTGCTCCACGAGCTGCGCACCCCGGTCAATGCCATCCAGGGCTTCGCCGAAGTGATCCAGCAGCAGCTGTTCGGCCCGACCCCGCACGAATACCGCGCGCTCGCCGCATCGGTGGCCAGCGACGCGGCGCACATGCTGGCCGGCTTCGACGAACTCGAGCGGCTGGCCAAGCTGGAAGCAGGCGCGCTGGAGCTGGAAGAAGGCAATTGCGATCTTGGCGAAGTGCTTGCCGCGACCGTCGCCCAGTTGCGCCACTTCACTGCCGCGCGCGATAGCGGCTTCGCGCTGGACCTGCCCGAACATGGCCTTCCGGTCTGCTTTGCCAGGGCCGATGCCGAGCGGCTCGCCTGGCGGCTGCTGGCAATACTGGCGGGCGCGGCCCACCCGGGCGAAACGACGCGGCTTTCGGCCGGCTGGAACGCCGGCGCGATCGAACTGGCGATGCAGCTTCCGGTCAGCCTCGCCGCCAAGGACGATGCGCAGTTGATGCAGGCCAGCGCCGGCCAGACCAGCCATGCGCTGTCGGCCGGCATGTTCGGCGCGGGCTTCGCCTTGCGGCTGGCGCGGGCAGAGGCGCGGGCCGCCGGAGGATCGCTGGAACGGCGGGGTGGGGACCTGCTGCTGTGTCTGCCGGGC
Organism: Novosphingobium sp.; assembly: GCA_041911195.1. GTDB lineage: Bacteria > Pseudomonadota > Alphaproteobacteria > Sphingomonadales > Sphingomonadaceae > Novosphingobium. The sequence continues at coordinate 5,334 of JAYRPK010000196.1, forward strand.
TTGACCGCAACGGCACAGGCTCTAAATTCCTAGGCAGGGTCGTGGGGATGGCTCTGGGGCAAAGCTACCAAAGCCGGAATGCGATTAGGGAGATCTGGGAAAAGTGGCGCATGTCCGCATTTCCGACGTACCCGCGTCCCCTGACTACGTCCGTTTCCGCAAGGATTTCGGGCGCAAATTCCTGATCACGATCGATACCGAGGAAGAGTTCGGCTGGCAGGCGCCGTTCAGCCGGGAAGAACACAGCATCGATACCATCCCGGCGCAGCGCAAATTCCTGCAGTTCTGCGAAGGGCTGGGGGTCACGCCGATATTCCTGATGGACTATCCGATCGCCACGTCACGCATGGCGGCCGAAGTGCTCAAGGATGCCGTGCTGGCCGGCCGCGCCGAAGTGGGCGTGCACCTGCATCCCTGGGTCAATCCGCCGCTTGAGGAACCGGTAAGCGAATTCAACAGTTTCTCCGGAAACCTGCCCAGAGAGCTTGAGCGGGCCAAGTTCGCCCGCCTGCGCGAAAAGATCGAAGCGAATTTCGGACTGCCGCCGCGCATCTACCGGGCGGGGCGCTATGGCGCGGGGCCGAATACGGCGGAGATCCTTGGCGAATTCGGCATCGCGATAGACACTTCGGTGCGCGCCGGCTTCGACTACAGTGCGAGCGGCGGGCCCAATTACCGCGATCATCCATTGCGCCCCTACTGGCTCGACCGGCAGACCGGACTGCTCGAAATGCCGCTGACCACGGTATATTGGGGCATGCTGCGCCAGTTCGGCCACTGGATCTATCCGCGGCTGTGGCGGGCACCTGGGCTGCGCGGCGTGCTGGCCCGGCTGGGCCTGCTCGATCGCATTCCGCTGACTCCGGAAGGGGTGAGCATCGAGGAAGCCATCCGCTGCATCGACCTGGCCATCGACATGGACCTGCCGCTGCTGGTGCTTTCGTTCCACAGTCCTTCGCTGGCGCCGGGCTACACGCCCTATGTCCGCACCCCCGACGATCTCGACGCCTTCTACGATTGGTGGCGCGCGATCCTTGCCCATCTGGCGCGGCGCGGGGTGGAGCCGGGCAGCGTGGCCGATATCATGGCATCGGTCGAGCTTGCCTAGCGGCCTCGCGCGGTCTAACGCGCGCCGGTCGACAAGCGATACGGGCCTGTAGCTCAGTTGGTTAGAGCTGGCCGCTCATAACGGCTAGGTCGCGGGTTCGAGTCCTGCCGGGCCCACCATCGCTTGATCGCAACAACCCCCGGTCGGGGAGTAGCGCAGCCTGGTAGCGCATCTGCTTTGGGAGCAGAGGGTCGCAGGTTCGAATCCTGTCTCCCCGACCA
>JAYRPK010000197.1:0-3480 GCA_041911195.1 Novosphingobium sp.
AGGGCTGCTCAGCCCCAGCCAGGCGCATATCGCGGTCGAGGCCGCGCTGGAGGAGTGCGACCGGTTCTATCCGGTGTTCCAGTTCATCCTGTGGGGCGACAAGACCCCGGCCGAGGCGCTTGCCGCCGCGATGGTGGATGCTGCAGGGGAAGCCTGATTTCAGGACAGTATGGGCTTGAATTCCCCTCCCGCTTGCGGGAGGGGTTAGGGGTGGGTGAGTCCTCTCCGGCGTAGTCTGCGTCTATTCCGACTGGCCCACCCCCAGCCCCTCCCGCAAGCGGGAGGGGAGTTTTGGAGCATGTCCTTGGGAAATTTCAACAATATCCTCATCGTCGGCTGCGGCAACATGGGTGGGGCCATGCTGGCCGGCTGGCTGGCTGGCGGCTTGGCGCCGGGGCGGTTCACTGTCGTCGATCCGATGCTGGCGCAGGCGCCCGCTGGTGTAGAGCTGCTGCGCGAGCTTCCCGCCGGGCCGTTCGATGCGATCCTGCTGGGCGTGAAGCCGCAACTGCTGGGCGACGTCGCGCCGGACTTGGTGAAGCTGGCCGGGGGCGCAACCGTGCTGCTGTCGATCCTTGCCGGGGTCGAGCTCGATACGCTGGCCGCGCGGTTTCCCGATGCGGCGGGCGTGGTGCGGATCATGCCCAATCTGTCCGCCGCGATCGGCAAGAGCCCCATCGCGCTGGCCGCGCGCGGGCTCGATCCGTCGGGCCAGGATCGCGTCACGGCGCTGATGCACCCGCTGGGCACGCCCGAATGGATCGGCGAGGAGCTGTTCGACGCGGTCACCGCGCTGGCGGGGTCCGGTCCCGCCTTCGTCTATCGCTTCATCGATGCCTTGGCGGCGGGCGCCACAGCGCTGGGCCTGCCTGCCGACCAGGCGGAGCGGCTGGCGCTGGCCACGGTGGAAGGCGCGGGCGCGCTGGCGAGGGCTTCGGAGCATGGTCCGGGCGAACTGGCCCGCCGCGTCGCCAGCCCGGGCGGCACTACCGAGGCGGGGTTGCGCGTGCTGGACGAGGGTGAGGCCATGGCGCGCCTCGCTGCCGCGACGCTCAAGGCGGCGGCCGATCGCAGCGCCGAAATGGCGCGCCAGGCCCGCGACAAAATGTGACATTCGCCATGCCGGTTTCACTTGAAAGCTTTTTCAGGAAATCTGATATATAGGGCACGGTGCCGCGCTGTTGCGGCCGCCGCAAAGGAGTTTGACTCACCATGGCCAATTGGAACGACCCCCAGCCCGGACGGACGGGCTTCGGCGCGTCTCCGAGCCTCAACGGGGAATCAATCAGCAAGGGCGCGACCTATGACATGGGCCTGCGCCGCCACATGCTCGCGATTTACAACTACATGGCATCGGGCGTGCTGCTTTCGGGCATCGTCGCCATGCTCTTCGCACAATCGGGTTTCGCCGCCCAGGTGATGGCGACGCCGCTGCGCTGGCTGATCATCCTGGCGCCGCTCGGCTTCGTCTTTGCCATGAGCTTCGGCGCGCTGAAGATGAAGACCGCGACCCTGCAGGCCCTGTTCTGGGGCTTCTGCGTGGTCATGGGCCTGTCGATGTCGACGATCTTCCTCGTCTACACCGGCGCTTCGATCGCCACGACCTTCTTCACCACCGCCATTGCCTTCGCCGGTCTCAGCCTGGTGGGATACACCACCAAGCGGAACCTCTCGGCGATGGGCGCCTTCATGACGATGGGCCTGATCGGCCTGATCGTGGCGATGGTGGTCAACATGTTCCTGCAGTCGAGCGGGCTGCAGCTGGCGACCTCGATGCTGGGCGTGCTGATCTTCGCCGGCCTGACTGCCTGGGATACGCAGCGGCTGCGCGAAGAGTATTACATGCTCCAGGGCACCGATTTTGTCGGCAAGGCCGTCATTCTGGGTGCGCTGACGCTCTACCTCGATTTCATCAACATGTTCCAGTTCCTGCTGAGCTTCCTCGGCAATCGCGACTAGTTCGCCTGGAAATTAGGGAAATCATCGTGCCCGGCGCGCATTCTAGCGCGCCGGGCATTTTCTTTGTCCTCATCCCGCGCTATTCCTTAACCATGCGAAGCGGGGAGTTATGAGGGTGAATTCGAAAACTGCACTGCGCTGCCTGTTCATTCTGACGGCGGCCGTGGCGCTGGGCGCCAACCGGCCCAAGCGCCCGGTTACTCCTCCTCCGCCGCCTCCACCCCCGCCGCCCGCGGTCGTGGTCATTCCGCCGCAGCCGGTGCCGCCGATGGGCGCGCCGGCCAATGTCACGGTCCCGCCGATCGGGGTCAACGGCAAGCGGGTGACGACCAATGCCGGCCTCAATCCCGACCAGATCGTCTGGAACCTGCGTTCGGCGCTCAATGTCGCCGCGCTCAATTGCCGGCAGCCGCAGCATGCCGATATCGTGGTGGATTACCGTGCCCTGCTGCGCACCCATGCGGCGAGGCTGGCGGCAGCCAATCGCGGGGTCGACACCGGCTTTCGCGCCCGCTTCGGCGCAGGCTATGTCCGCCAGCGCGAGGCTTACCTGACCAAGGTCTACAATTTCTACGCCTTCCCGCCGACCCAGCCGACCTTCTGCGATGCGGCCCTGCTGGTCGGGCGGGACATGCGAACGGTGACTTCCGCCCAGCTGCACAATTTCGCGGCCGCCAACCTGCCCAGGCTCGATCAGGTGTTCGAGGATTTCTACACGGCCTATGCCAGGTACCAGACGGACTATGCCGCATGGCGGCTGAAATATTACCCGCCGGCGCCAGTCGCACCGCCAGTCACGACGGCGCATTGATATCAAGTCGCGCGACGCGCGACGCAAACCGCCCACCCCGCCTCCCCACCCGGCCACCAATAGTTCCATCCGGATATGGTGGCCGGGAGGGGAGGCGGGGTGGGCGGTTTGCGTTCACGTCAGTGAACCTCTGTCAGAGGCCGCCTGCGCGAAAAGAGAATTTTGTGCTTTCAAGCGGCAGGCCCCTTCGCTAAGGGAGCCGCTCTCGCGGGCGAGCCGGGTCATCCGGCACTCCCGCACTCGCACTGGAACGGGGCCGTAGCTCAGCTGGGAGAGCGCGTCGTTCGCAATGACGAGGTCAGGGGTTCGATCCCCCTCGGCTCCACCAGTGTATTGATAATTGCCACATGCCGGCCTGCGAACGGCGGCTTTCTGCGCTTCCGGTGCTCACGGCCATCAAGGCCGCTCCGCTCCGGTTCTCGAAATCCACCATTCTCGGCTCGGCCTGAGGCAATTCTCAACACACTGGTTCTTATCCAGACGCCGCTCATCCTGAGCCTGTCGAAGGATGTCGCGCGACATCTGCCTCATATCCGGCTATTTCCCACCCCATGCATTTCCTCGACCAAGCCAAGATCTACATTCGCTCCGGCGCGGGCGGGGCGGGGGCGGTGTCGTTCCGGCGCGAGAAGTACATCGAATATGGCGGTCCGGACGGCGGCAATGGCGGCAAGGGCGGCGACATCGTTTTCGAGGCGGTGCCGGGGCTC
>JAYRPK010000198.1:0-17091 GCA_041911195.1 Novosphingobium sp.
ATGGGCCCGGGCGCCAACGACCTGGGCTCCAGCCGCAAGCACATCATCGAGGCCTGCGAAGCCAGCCTCAAGCGGCTCGGCACCGACTACATCGACCTCTACCAGATCCACAACCAGGACCTTGCCGTGCCGATCGAGGAGACGCTGCGCGCGCTCGACGACCTGGTGAAGGCGGGCAAGGTCCGCTACATCGGCTCCTCCAACCATTCCGGCTGGACCAAGATGCGCGCCCTGGCCATGTCCGACCGGCTGGGCCTGACCCGCTACATCAGCCAGCAGATCCGCTATTCGCTGCTCGACCGGAACTGCGAAAACGAATTGATGCCGCTGGGCGTCCATGAAGGCGTCGGCGCGCTCATTTGGGGCCCGCTGGCCTCGGGCTATCTCTCGGGCAAGTTCCGCGGCGGCGCGGGCAATGCCGACACCCGGCTCGGTTCGCGCGGCAGCCTCGACGCCCTGGACAATCCGCACACGCGCGGCGTGATCGCGGCGGTCGAGGAAGTGGCCCAGGCGCGCGGTGCGAGCATGACCCAGGTCGCGCTCAACTGGGTGGCGCGGCGCCCGGGCGTCGCCTCGATCATCGTGGGCGCACGCACCACCGAGCAGCTTGCCGACAACCTCGGCGCAATCGGCTGGTCGCTGAGCGACGAGGAGATGGCCAAGCTGGACGCGGCGAGCGCCACGCCGCCGATCTATCCCTATGACATGCACAAGAGCTTCATGGGCGAGCGGAACCCGGCGCTTGCCCTGCAGCCGCCCGTGGCCGGCTGACCGAACCGAGGTGTTGCAAGGCGCGCAAATGCCGTAAGGCGTTTGCCGCATGACCCGTTACCTCGTCACAGGAACCGATACCGGCGTCGGCAAGACCGTCTTCGCAGCTGCGCTTGCAGCGCATTTCGGCGCGCGTTACTGGAAGCCGGTGCAGGCAGGGCTAGACGGGCCCAGCGACAGCGATCTGGCCGCGCAACTCTCCGGCGGCAGGGCGACGATCCTGCCCGAAGCCTATCGCCTGACAAATCCCTTGTCACCGCACGAAGCGGCGCGGCGCGACGGCGTGGCGATCGATCCTGCGCGGCTGGCCTTGCCCGAAGGCGACGGCCCGCTGGTGGTCGAAGGCGCGGGCGGCGTGCTGGTGCCACTGACCGACAGCCTGCTTTCCGCCGATCTATTCGCAAGCTGGGGCCTGCCGGCGATCGTCGTCGCGCGCACCAGCCTCGGCACGATCAACCACAGCCTGCTGACGCTGGAAGCGCTCAAGGCGCGCGGCGTGGCGCTGGCAGGCGTCGTCTTTTCCGGTGAAGGCAATCCGGCCAGCGAGGAGGCCATCGTCCGCTTCGGCCAGGTGCCCCACCTCGGCCGCCTGCCCCGGCTCGACCCGCTGGACGCGGCAACGCTGGCCCGCGCCTTCGCCGCCCATATCCGCACGGACCTGCTGGCATGAGTTCGCCGGTCTGGCACCCCTTCACCCAGCACGGGCTGGAGGAGGAAATTCCGCTGGTGGTGCGCGGCGAAGGAGCCATTCTCCACACCAAGGACGGCCGCCGCTTCGTCGATGCCATATCGAGCTGGTGGGTGACCACACACGGCCACTGCCACCCGCGCATCATGGCGGCGATTGCCGATCAGGCACAAAGGCTCGACCAGATCATCTTCGCCGGCTGGACGCACCAGCCCGCCGAGGACCTCGCGCGCCGGCTGGTCGATATCGCGCCAAGGCCGCTCGATCATGTGTTCTACACCGATTCCGGCTCCACCAGCGTCGAAGTCGCGCTGAAGATGGCGCTGGGCTATTGGGCCAATCGCGGCGAGCCGCGCCACCGCATCGCCGTTATGCACCACTCCTACCATGGCGACACCATCGGCGGCATGTCGGTGGGCGAGCGCGGCGTGTTCAACCGCGCCTACGAGGCGCTGCTATTCGATGTCGCGAAAGTGCCTTTCCCCGCCGAGGGAACCGAACAGGCGGCCCTCGATGCGCTAAAGGCCCATTGCGCGCGGGGGGACCTGGCGGCCTTCATCGTCGAGCCGCTGGTGCTGGGGGCGGGTGGCATGCTGATCTATCCGCCGCAGCTCCTTGCCGGCATGCGCGACATCTGTGCGCGCCATGGCGTGCTGTTCATTGCCGACGAAGTGATGACCGGCTGGGGCCGCACCGGCACCCTGTTCGCCTGCGAGCAGGCGGGGGTGGTGCCGGATATCCTGTGCCTGTCGAAGGGCATCACCGGCGGCTCGATTCCGCTGGCGGTCACCCTCGCCACTCCGGCGATCTTCGAAGCGCACTATTCGACCGACCGCGCACGGCAGTTCTTCCATTCCTCAAGCTACACCGCCAACCCGCTGGCCTGCGCCGCCGCCCTCGCCAATCTCGACATCTGGCGCGACGAGCCGGTGATGGAGCGCATTGACGATCTTGTGCGGCGGCAGGCGTCGGGCCTGGCCATGCTGGCGAATGCGCGCGGCCTTTCCCATGCCCGCCAGTGCGGCACGATCCTGGCGGTAGACCTGGATACCGGCGCCGACGCCGGTTACCTCTCAGGCATTGCCCCGCAACTGAAGGCCTTCTTCATGGAGCGCGGCCTGCTGCTGCGCCCGCTCGGAAATACCATCTATGCCATGCCGCCCTATTGCATCGGCAGCGACCACCTGAGCCGGGTTCACACCGCCATGGTCGAGGCGGGCGAGCGCTTTGGCCTATAGCGGCCTAGCGCGGCCGATTGCGCCCTAGCCCAAAGCCTCTGCGATCATCCCCCTGGCCAGCCCCATGATCGTGGCGAAGTCCTGCTGCGCCGAGGGGATCCCACGGCGATAGGTGCAGAAGCCATGGATCGTGCCGAGGAACTCGCGATAGGTCACTTGCACCCCGCCCTCGATCGCCTTGGCGGCAAAGGCGCGGCCTTCGTCGCGCAGCGGATCGAATTCAGCGGTGACCAGCAGGGTCGGCGGCAGGCCGGCCATTTCGCCCAGCAGTGCCGTACCGCGCCAGTGCTCATGGTCCGAGGCATAGGAGGCGTCATAATAGTCCATGCCGTCCTTATCGAGGCCGAAGCCGTTCGAATAGGCAATGCCCGAGGGATAGGGCTGCCTGCGGTCGGCCGAGGGATAGATCGGGATCTGCATCAGCAGCGGCAGCGCCGCCGGCCGGTCGCGCAGGGCGTGCGTCGTCACCAGCGTCAGCGTGCCCCCGGCGCTGTCGCCGCAGGGGATAAGGTGCGTGAACTCGCGCCCGAAGGCCGCGCTGTTCTCAGCGATCCAGCGGGCAGCCGCCTCGGCATCGTCGGGCGCGGCGGGCCAGGGGTTTTCCGGGGCCAGGCGGTATTCCACCGAGACCACCGGCAGGTCGAGTTGCCGCGAAATCTCCGCCGCGAAGGGTGCATGGGTGCCGATGGAGCCGACGACGAAGCCGCCGCCGTGATAGAACACCACAACCGGGCCGGGCGCGCGCTCCTTGCGAACGTCGAACAGCCGCAGCGCAATCTCCCCGCCCGGGCCGGGCATGGTGAGATCGCGTATCTCGCCGAGGTCGCCCACCGGCAGGTCGATCTGCTGAAGCATCTGCTCCATCATCTCGGCCGGGATCTGGCGCATCATGGCGATGGTCTGGTCGTTCATCGGCGGGCGCGGGTTGGCCGCCATGGCGTCGAGGAAGGCGCGCACATCGGGGCGCAGCACGGGTTCGCTCATGTTCACTTCTTCTCCCGGATCTCGCGGAACCGCAGTTCCTGATGGGTGTAGGCTTCGAGGCCGATGTCGGGGAAGGTTGAGACATCCCAGGCATCGCGCCCGCCGACATCGTAATAGACCGCCGGCTCGCTGGAGCGGTTCTGCAGGTGGTGGGGATTGGGCACCCCGGCCTTGAAGCCGACACAGTCGCCCGCCCGCAGCAATTCCTCGCCCTCGTCGGTGACCAGCACCAGTTCGCCCGAGATGACGATCACCAGTTCGTCGTTGTTGCGGTGCCAGTGACGGTTGGTTGACCAGGCGCCGGGCGGCAGCTCGACCATGTTGACGCCGAACTGGGTGAGCTTCCACTGGCGGGTGAGCTGCCAGGTCTTGCGGCCGGCCAGCATTTGGTCGTGCGGCGGCGGATAGCCGGACTGGCCGCTGCGGCCGGCTTCGGGGGAGATGTCGCCTTTGAGCGCCACGCCTAAACCCCCGCCGCCATGCCGCCAGTGACGCGCAGGGTCTCGCCGGTGATGAACTCGGCCTGCGGGGAAGTCAGGAACAGCATGGCATCCACGATATGCCGGGGCAGCCCATCATCCGGCAGGATCTGCATCGCCTTGACCCGCGCCATGGTCTCGGGCGGCAGTTCGGCCTTGATCGTTTCGGTCAGCATCAGCCCCGGCGAGATCGCGTTGACCCGCACCGGCGACAGCTCGCGCGCAAAGGTGATCGCGAGGCCCGCCACCGCCAGCTTGGTATCGCCATAGGCCGAGCCGTGCATGTGCGCCGCCGAGGAAGAGATGTTGACGATCGAGGCTCCCGCCCTGCCCTGCATGTGCGGCGCGGCCGCCAGCGTGCAGCAGATCGTGCCCATCACGTTGACCTCGAACAGCCGCCTGGTCTTAGTATAGCCCATCTTGGTGATCGGCTGGCCGTATTCGTCGCTGTGCAGGCCTGCGTTGTTGATCAGGATGTCGATGCCGCCCTGAATCGCCGCCGCATCGGCCATCACCGCCTGCATGCGCGCTTCATCGGTAACATCGCCCTGCAGCCCGGTGGCGAGCTGCCCCCTGGCGCGGATTTCCGCCGCCGCCTCTTCCGCCACCGCGCCGTCGATATCGACCAGCACGACATGCGCGCCCTCGGCCGCCAATGCCTCGCCGAAACCCTTGCCGAAACCCCTGCCGCCGCCGGTGATGACGGCGGTCTTGCCTTGCCTTGCAGTCACATCGCTCTCCTGTCTGATTGCCGGCGAATGCCAGCATCCGCGCGGCTTGTCAGCAGGGATTGCGGGGTGGGCCGCTTCCGGTTCACTATGGCTCACAGAATCGGGGAAACACCCGAGCCCGAGAGGAGAGAGCGACCATGGCGACAGCGCCCGATCTGGTCCCGGAACACGTCCCGCCCGAACTGGTTTTCCAGGGCGATTTCGAGGACTTCATCCTCTCCAGCCCCGATCCCTATCGCCGCCTCGGCGAGCTGCATGAGGGCCCGGACATCTTCTGGGTCGATCGCTGGTCCAAGGGCATGGGCAGCGGCTATGCCGGCTGGCTGGTGACGCGCGAGGCGATCCAGCGCGAAGTGCTGACCGATACCGAGCGCTTCGTCAGCGGCGGCGCGCTGCTTTCGATCATCGGCATCGACCAGCCGCTGATCCCGCTGGAACTCAACCCGCCGCAGCAGCAGCGCTATCGCAAGGTGCTGGAGCCCTTCTTCGCCCCCAGCGCCATCGACGCGCTCGACACCATGATCCGCCAGTGCTGCGAAGGCCTGATCGACGCATTCGAAGGCCAGAACGGCTGCGAATTCATCCACGAGTTCGCCGACAAGTTCCCCACCCAGATCTTCCTCGACCTGATGGGCATGCCGCGCGAGCGCCTGCGCCAGTTCCTCGACTGGGAGCGCGACATGCTGCGCGGCGACACGCCGGAAAGGGTGGTGACGGCAATGACCCACATCGCCGACTACCTCGTCGAATTCCTCGCCGAGCAGGAGACAAACCCCGCCTCCGCGCTGATGAAGGGCGTGGTCGATGCCCGGCTGGACGACGGCACCGCTTTGACGGCGCAGGAGAAGCTGGGCGTCGCCTACATCCTCTACATCGGCGGGCTCGACACGGTCTATTCGACCATCGGCTGGATATTCTGGTACCTGGCGCAGGACCAGGCGCTGCAGGAGAAGCTACGCGAGAACCCGGCCCTTATCACCCAGGCCAGCGAGGAGCTTTTGCGGGCCTTCTCCGCCGCATCGACCGGGCGCACCGTCAAGCAGGACATGGTCTTCCACGGCGTCCCCATGAAGGCGGGAGATTCTGTAACCGCCCTGCTCTCCCTCGCCGCGCGCGATCCACAGGCATATGACGATCCGCATCGGATCGACATCGCGAGGAAGCCCCGCCACATCGCCTTCGGCACGGGCCCGCACACCTGCCTCGGCATCCGCCTCGCCAAGCGCGAGGTGAGGATCGTGCTGGAAGAGTTCCTCAGCCGGTTCAAAAACATCCGCATCAAGCCGGGCGAGAGCCACCGCTACCACGTCGGCAGCGTCTTCGGCATCGACTACCTGCCTCTGGAATGGGACCCCGCATAATGAGCGACGAAGCCCAGATCCGCCGCACGATCCAGGCCTACAACATTGCCGGCGACAGCCGCGATGCCGCGAAATACGTCGCCCTCTTCGCCGAGGACGCGGTGCTGGAATATGCAGGCTTCGGCCCCACCCCCCAGTTCCGCGTCCAGGGCCGCGCCGAGATCGCCGCGCGCACGGCGACATGGAACCCCGCGCCGGGCCAGGACCCTTCCCTCAGTGCCACCATGTTCATTCGCCACAACCTCACCACCAGCGAAATCGAGCTGACCGGGCCGGACACCGCCAGGGCGCGCACCTATTTCGTGGTGATGACGCAGCTCGGCCCCGATCATGCCGGCGTCTATACCGACGAGATGGTCCGCAAGGACGGGCAATGGCTGTTCCAGCACCGCCGCATCACGCTCGACTGGCGGGCGCACGACAGCCTGTTCCCGCCCGTCCCGCGCGAGGCCAATGCCTGCCACCCCGATCCGCGCCAGGCCAACATCGACCTGATGAACCGCTATGCCCACGCGCTCGACACCCGCGACTGGGAGCTGCTGCGCTCGATCCTCACCGAGGACGCCAGCCTCCACGCCCGCGAATGGGGCGAGAATGCCGATCCCGGCGAGTTCACCATCAATATGGAAGGCCGCGAAGGCATGCTGGGCACGCTCCAATACATCTGGAGCGGCCTTTCGCGCACACATCACATGCTGTCGAACTACATGGTCGACCCCGCGCCCGACCTCCGCTCGGCCAAGGCCTCATGCTACATGCGCGCCCACCACGTCGGCAACCGCGAGCGCTCGCACCTGTTCGAGGAATCGCTCGGCCGGTTCGACTTCGAGACCGTCAAGGAGGGCGGGCAGTGGAAGATCCGGCGGATGGAGGAGAACATCATGGTGATGCTGGGGACGGCGGATGCGTTTCCGCCGGCGCCTTAGGGGCGGGGACAAGTTTGGCGCCTGGGTTTAGGGATAAGGTACCCTAATGGCGGATAAGAGATGATTTACGCGCATTGACGAAAATCCACAAATTGATAGACCTTAATGCTTAATTGTGGAGCATTCATGATTAGGTTCTTTTTTCTAGTCAACTGCACGGTCATCAACGTATGCGGCTTCATTGTTGCGACTGAATCGCCAAAGGACACATCCGTCACGGCACTACAAGTATTGCAGAAGACGAAAACGCCAACGACTGAATACGCGTTATACATTTGGAACCGTGTCACGCTTCCCAAACAACCCCCGGTTGAAGAATGGTCTGCAGAATTTCATTCGGGCGATCTACACCGAGTAGAAACGCCCAGGGACCGCGTCGTCGCAAACTGCCGATTGCTAACTGGAGCTTCCCTGAACTTGGTGACAGGGGCAGTTTCAGAAGGAGCACAGGTCGCCAACGCTGCATGTGGCATTAATACGAACGGCTCTAACGTGACCTTTGAATGGCTTGGGCCAGTACATTCGATGTTTGGCCGAGCGGAGCGAATTCGGCTGACTGACCCCTCCTACATTCGAGTTTATGATGTTTCGGATGCTGGTGTGCTGCTCCGGACTACCTACTCGGAGAATCGTGAAGGAGGCAGCTTCCTGCTAACCGCATCTGCTGTGGGTGTTGAGAAGGTCTTACCTAGTATGGACATGTTTGACCGTAGTTCGCTTGTGAAGAGCTACGTACCCGACCGATATAAGCGGCAGCCTTAGGACAAGGCGCTTCCGCCAAACGTATGTTCGGACTGTCCGCCTTAGCCTAACCTCCCAGCGCCCCATCCAGCAGTTCCAGCGCCGCCCTTGTAAACGCCACCATGTTCGCCACCCGGTCGTCGCTCTGCGTCGCCGTCAGCCGCGCCTGCTCGAAGCCCGGCCCCGCCACCGCCGCGCAGCTCCTGCCGCTGTCGATCCCCAGCGGATGCGGGCTGCCGCCGGCCGAGCCGGTCTCGGCAATACCCCAGTCGGCGCGGAAGTTGTCGCGGATGGCGCGGGCCTGCAACAGGGCGTAGCTTTCGGTGGCCGAGACCATGCCCTCGTAGGCCGAGCGGTCCAGCGCGAAGAGAATGTTGCGCGCCCGGAAGGTGTAGACCACCCCGCCGCCGCGGTAATACTTGCTGGCCCCCGGAATGGCGAGCAGCGAGGCGGAGATGAGGCCGCCGGTCGCCCCGTCGGCCACGGCCACGCTCTGGCCGCGCGCGACGAGCTTTTCGGCGATGCTGCGCGCGAGGGGGAGGAACTCTTCGAGCATGTTCGGTTATATCCCTCTTCCGTCACCCTGAACTTGTTTCACCTGCGGTGATTGCGTTCCAGGCCCTATGGCGACGCAGGTGAAACAAGTTCAGGTGAAGGAAAAGGTAATGGTGGACTTGCTTCCGCTTCAGATCATGTTCGGATCGCGCGGCTGGGGCTGCGGCCTGGGCTGTTGAACCGGCGCAGGCGCCGCAGCAGGAACCGGGTTCTCGTTAGGCTTCACTGCATCGCAATCGCCCGAGCTGGCGCGCGTCACCTTGGGTTCGGCGCCCTTGCCGTCGGACGAGTATTCGACCGTCTGGGTGCAGCTCTTGCCATTGGCGCTGGTCGAAGTGACTACGGTGTAGCTGTAGCTCGATCCAGCCGGCGCATTGGTCGAAACCACGATCTGCCCCGGCATCTGATTGCCCTGGCTGCCTGACGCTGTTGCCTGCCGCTGCATTTCAGCGACCTGCTGCATCATCTGCTGGCGCTGCGCTTCCATCTGCGCGAACATGCGGTCCATCTGGGCGAAGGGATCGCTCTCGGCCGGCACGATGGTGACGCGCGGCGCGATATCGCCGACATATTCGATCTGTGCCACCGAACCGTTGCCAAGGTCGACCGTCTTGACCTGCGACTTGCCCGCGGCAAAGGCCGCGCCGCCTGCAGTCATGCACGCAGCGGCCCCAATCAGAACAGTCTTGCGCAGATTCATCGCATGTCTCCCTCTATTCGCAGGCCAAGAAATCTATTCCGCGAAACTGAACGCCAGATGACCAAACAGGCAGACTGCCGTCAAGCCGGGTCGAAGGTAATCGGCAGCGCGCTCGGCCCCCAGACGCCGACGAAGGGCCGCCATTGGCGCGGGCCCGCAAGGCGCGGGTTCTTCAGGCGCTGGGCGATCAGGTGCAGGCCCTCCTGCATCTGCGCCACGGCGAGATACTGCCCGATGCACAGATGCACCCCGCGCCCGAAGGCGACATGGCGCGAGGCATTCTCGCGCTCGGGATCGAAGATCTCCGGGTGCGCGAAGACGGAGGGATCGCGATTGGCAAGGCCCGGCGCCATCAGCAGCGTATCGTCCTTGCGGAACTTGTGGTCCTTGTAGGCGAAATCCCGCGCCACCTGCCGGAACGGCGAGGCGATGCCGGAATGGCGAAGGCTCTCACGCACCACCTTGCCGCAGAAGTCGAAGTCCTCAGCGCAGCGGGCGTACATTTCGGGGCGGTCGAGCAGCAGGCTCATTGTCATGCTGAGTTGGTTCTTGGACGTATCGAAGCCGCCGTTGAACAGAGTCAGGATAGTGAAACGCAGGTCGGTATCGTCGATCCCGCCCTCGTTCTTCGCAGCGATCAAGGTGTCCAGCAGGGCATCCTCGTCGCGCACCCCGCTGGCCTCGCGCTCCTTCACGAGAGTGTCGACGAATTCCCACAGCACATCCCAGGCGGCCAGGAACAGGGGCTTGACCGCCGGATTCATGGTCAGCGAGCTGAAATGGTCCTCGATCGCCTGGTGCAGCGGCACCACCGCCTTGCTCGACACGCCCAGCACGCCGCACATCACCGCGATCGGAAAGTAGGCCGAGAACTGGGCGAAATCGAACTCGCCCTTCGGTGCCCATTCGTCGAGCAACTCCTCGACGACCTTCTGCATCAGTGGCCGGGCAAGCCGGGCATGGCGCGGGGTGAAGGCATGGGTGACGTTCGAGCGGATGCGCCGGTGCTCCTCGCCGTTCAATGAGAGCATGTTGCCCATCATGAACTTGCCCCACATCGTCCCTTCGACGCCGTAGAAGTCGATCAGGGGGCCGAACCCGGTGAGCAGGTTGTCATCGTCGGCCATCAACTCGCAGATTTCCTCGTAGCCGTGGACGACGTAGCCCTGCGAAAAGCGGGCGAGCCAGGGATGTTCCTTGCGGGCGGCGATCAGGAAGGGGTCGGGATCGGCGGAGAATTCCGCTGTCTCGACCGGTAACACCGGTATCCGCGCTTCGGCCGCGACGTCCATCGCCTCGATCCTTTTCGTTCCCTTGACCGCAGGATGGAGCGCGCGGCCTGCACATGCAAGTGTTCGCGGCGCACTTGCCAGACACTGGGACAAAACCTAGGCAATTCCTCGAGATTTCAGGAGAGCTGCCCGTGGACCGCCGTCAATTCGCCAAGACCGCGCTTTCGACATTCGCTGCCGGTCTGCTGCCCCAGCCCGCGCTGGCGGGAGCCATTCAGGCCCGCAGGCACTTCGCGGTCGCCACTCGCATGGCGCTTCCTGCAGGCGAAGGCGCCGCCGAAGCCTGGTTGCCCTTGTTCGCCCCGAGCACCGCGTATCAACACGCCTCCTCGCCCCGCTGGAACACCAATGGCTCGGCCCGCATTGTCCGCGACAGGCGCAGCGGCGCACGGGCCCTGCACGTGCGCTGGAACGATGCTTCCCAGCGGACTGTCGAGCTGACAGAGACCGTGACGACCTGGGAGCGCGCCAAGGAGCCGCGCGGTCAACTCACCAGCGCCGATCGCCGCCGCTTTACCGCCACCAGCGCCGCGCTGCCGACCGATGGACTGGTGCGCGAAAGGGCCAACGCCATCGCCGGCCACCTCAGCGATCCACGCGCGCGCGTCCGGGCGATCTACGATTGGGTGGTCGACAACACCTGGCGCGATCCGGCGACGCCCGGCTGCGGCACCGGCGATGTCATGGCCATGCTGCGCGATGGCAAGATGGGCGGCAAGTGCGCCGACATTAACGCCCTGATGGTGGCGCTCAGCCGGGCGGTCGATGTGCCCGCCCGCGACGTCTACGGCATTCGTCTCGCCGATTCCGGCCTGTTCCGCTCGCTGGGACGCAGCGGCAACATCACCGGCGCGCAGCACTGCCGCGCCGAAGTCTGGCTGGACGATGCCGGCTGGCTGGCCGTCGATCCGGCCGACGTGCGCAAGGCCGTGCTCGAGGAGAAATTGCCGCTCGCAAGCGAGCCGATCCGTGCGCTACGCGAACATCTGTTCGGCCGCTGGGAAAGCAACTGGGCGGGATACAACGATGCCAGCGATGTGGCCCTGCCCGGCGGCCCCGCCGCGCCACAGTTCCATTTCCTTATGTACCCTTCCGTCGAGGACAACGGCAGGCCGACTAGCTGCCTCGATGCCCAGGCCAGCGGCTATTCCATTGCCTGCGCCGAATTGACCTGATCAGGCCAGATCGAAGGCCACCGGCATGGTCTCGGGGCCCCAGGCACCGAGGAAATGCCGCCACTTGATCTCGCCGGCCAGCCGGGGGTTCTTCAGTCGCCGGGCGATCTGGTGCAGGCCTTCTTCCAGCAGGGTGCGGGCGATGTACTGGCCAAGGCACATGTGCGGGCCGCGCCCGAACGAGACATGGCGACTGAGGTTCTCGCGCCAGGGATCGAACTTGAGCGGATCGGGAAAGACCGAGGGATCGCGGCCGGCAAAGGGCGTGACCAGGATCATCATCTCCCCCTTGCGGAACTGGACGCCCTGGTATTCGAAATCCTCGACGACGGCCCGGTACGGCGGCGCGATACCGGAATGGCGCAGCGATTCCTGGATGACGCGGCCGCAGAATTCCTTGTCCTCGCCGCAGCGGGCATAGATTTCCGGGCGCTCGATCAGCAGCTTCATGATCATGCACAGCTGATTCTTCGAGGTGTCATAGCCGGCGAACAGCAGCACCAGGACCATGAAGCGCAGCTCGATCTCGTTCAGCTTGCCGGAACGCTTCACCGCGATCATCGCGTCGAGCAACTGGTCCTCGTCCAGCTGCCCGCCTGCCTCGCGCTCGATGATCAGCCGGTCGGCGAATGACCACATGGTCTCCCAGCCCTCGAGCAGGGGCTGCTTGTAGTCCTGGTCCATCGCCAGGGCATCAACCTGGCTGGCCAGGGCACTGTTCATTTGCGGGATCGGCTCGTCCGAAACGCCAAGCAGGCCGCACATCACCGAAATCGGAAACAGCGAAGCGAAATCGGGAAAATTGAATTGGCCTCTGGGCGCCCATTCATCGAGCAGCCGGGTGATCTTGGCCTCCATCATGGGGCGAACCTGGTTGGCATGGCGCGGGGTGAAGGCGTGGGCCACGCTGGAGCGCAGCCGGGTGTGCTCCTCGCCTTCCTGGATCAGCAGCATCTCATGCATGAAACGCGCCCACATGGTGCCTTGCATGCCGTAGAACTCGACGATCGGACCAAGCCCGATCTGCATGTGGACATTGTCGGCGAAGAGATCGCCGACCGCCTGGTAGCCATGCACGACATAGCCTTGCGAGAACCGCGCCAGCCAGGGGTGCTGCGCCCGCGCCTCGTCAAGCCAGGGCTGCGGATCGGCGGAAAACGCCTGGGTTTCCACCGGCATCGTCGCCAGTGGCAATTCGCTTGCCAGTTGCATCAGCTCCTCCCGCCTTGTGCCGCGCCGGCCCTTGCCGGCTCGGCGTCAAGCTGAGAGCTTGTATCCGGCGAACTGGTCGCGCAAGTCCTTCTTGCTGATCTTGCCGGTGCCGGTGTGAGGGATTTCGTCGACGAATTCTACCGCATCGGGCAGCCACCACTTGGCGACCTTGTCGGCGAGGAAGTCCTTGATGTCTTCGGAGCTGGTCTCCGCGCCCGGTTTCTTCACCACTACCAGGATCGGACGTTCGTCCCACTTGGGATGAAACACGCCGATCGCCGCTGCTTCGGCGACGGCCGGGTGGCCAATTGCGGCCGCCTCCAGTTCGGCCGAACTGATCCACTCCCCGCCCGACTTGATCACATCCTTGGTCCGGTCGGTCAGCGTCAGGCGGCCGTCGGGATCGATCACAGCGACGTCGCCGGTATCGAACCACTGGCCCGGGTTGGTCGCGTCCTCTTCCGCCTTGAAATAGCGCTTGATCACCCAGGGACCGCGTACCTGCAACGCGCCCGAGGTCTTGCCGTCGCGCGGCAGTTCCTTGTTGGGATCGTCGAGATCGACGCAGCGGATTTCCACGCCGAAGGGCACAATTCCGGGCTTGCACATCACATCGAGCTGTTCCTCGAAGCTCAGCTCGTCCCAGTTCCACGGCTCGGCCGACATGGTGGCGATCGGCGAGGTTTCGGTCATGCCCCAGGCCTGGCGGATGCGCACGCCGTGCTTCATCAACCGCTCCAGGATCGCGCGAGGCGGCTTGGAGCCGCCAACCACCATCTGCTTGATCGGCGGCAGGTCGATGCCCTTGGCGTCGCAATGCTGGAACAGCATCTGCCATACGGTGGGTACCCCGGCGACCATGTCCACCTTCTCGCGGTGCATCAGTTCGCACAGCCAATCCGGGTCGTTCGACTGGCAATAGACGAATTTCGAGCCTGCCGCCGCGCCCGCCCAGGGCAGGCCCCAGCTTGCGGCATGGAACATCGGCACGACCGGCAAAATGACGCTGCGGCCATGCACCGCAAGCGAACCATCCTGCATCGCCATCATGGCATGCAGCACGGTCGAGCGGTGCTCATAGAGCACGCCCTTGGGGTTGCCGGTGGTCCCACTGGTGTAGCACAGCATGCAGGGATCGCGCTCGCTGCCTTCGGCCCATTGGGTCTCGCCGTCCTCGGCGCCGATCCAGTCCTCGAAGTGAGGCGCGTGCTCGCCGCCATCGAAACAGATGAAGTGTTCGATGCTGGTCCACTGGTCCTTCAGCCGGTCGATGATCGGCTGGAACTGGGCATCGTAGAGCATCACCCGGTCTTCGGCATGGTTGGCGATGTAGACCAGCTGATCGTCGAACAGGCGCGGATTGATCGTGTGAAGCACGCCACCGACGCCCACTGCGCCGTACCAGGTGACGAGGTGCCGAGCATGATTGAGCGCCAGCGTCGCAATGCGGTCACCCTCGCCGATACCCAGCCGGCGCAGGGCCTGGGTCATCTTCAGCGCGTCGCGGCGGATGCCCGCCCAGTCGGTCTTTACTTCGCTGCCGTCGGCATAACGCGTCAATATCTCGCGCGGGCCGTGCTGTGCCGCCGCGTGATCGAGCAGCATGGTAACGCGCAACTCCCAGTCCTGCATGGCGCCGAGCATGCGGGCAATCTCCTGAAGTTTCAGGCCACCAACCGCAAGTGGCCGCCGCCACGCTTAGCGGTGAGCGCGACATTGGCAATACCCTCGATCTCTGCGAGGCGCTCCGCGAGGTCGCCATCGAGCTGGAAGTTCGAGCCTAGCGACACGGTCGGTTCTGGATCGGCCCCGGTGCGCAGCAGCGCGCGCACTTCGCCAGTGCCTTCCGCCCCGCCCTGCAGCATCAGAGCCAGCTCCTGCACCGCTTCCACCCGTTCGACTTCGAGCTTGAGCAGCATCCTCGCCGCGCTGGTGACATCGGCAAGCGGCCGCGCGCCGCGCACGGTAACGCGCGGCGGCTCGTCGGGGCTGGGCGAATCCAGTTCCACCGTCAGCAACACGCAGGTTCCCTCGGCTGCCCAGCGCAGCATCGGCTCGACCAGGCTTTCCTCGAAGCAGGCGGCGGAAAACTGGCCGGAATTGTCCGAAAAGTCGGCACGGACAAAATCGGCGCCTTTCCGCGTCTTGCCGCGGTTCACCGATTCGACCATCGCCGCCATCACTGCCTGCGACCGGCCGCCCGCCACCCCCTGCGCCATCAGGCTGGCATAGCTGCGCACGCCATTGGCCGAGGCGATAGCGTGATATTGCTCGACCGGGTGGGCGGCGAAATAGAAGCCGAAGTTCTCGCGCTCCTTGGCCATCTGCTCGGGCTTGGTCCACGGTGGCACTTCGGCGAGGCGCAGTGAAGGCTCGGCACCTCCGTCGCCGCCGAACAGCCCGCCCTGCCCGCTGTTGCGGCTGCGCACGGCCTCGTCGGCGACGGCAAGCAACATGTCGGCATTTGCGAGCACCTTGGCCCGGCTCGGCTCAAGCCCGTCGAAGGCTCCGGCGGCGGCGAGGCCCTCAAGCTGGCGGCGGTTCATCGAGCCGGCGGGCACGCGCTTGAACAGGTCTTCCAGGCTGGCGAAGCGTCCATTGGCCTCGCGCTCGGCGACGATTGCCTCCATCGCCTTCTCGCCGACATTGCGGATGCCGGCGAGCGCATAGCGCACGGCAAAGCCCTCATCAGTGCGCTCGACCGAGAATTCGGCCTCCGACATGTTGATGTCCGGCCCGGCAAGGTCCAGCCCGGCGCGGCGCATGTCGTCGACGAAGACAGCCAGCTTTTCCGACTGGTGCATATCGAAGCACATCGAGGCGGCATAGAATTCGTGCGGGTAATGCGTCTTGAGCCAGGCGGTGTGATAGGACAGCAGCGCATAGGCCGCCGCGTGGCTCTTGTTGAAGCCATAGCCGGCGAACTTGTCGATCAAGTCGAACAGCTCATTGGCCTTCTTCGCATCGATATCGGACACTTCCCGGCAGCCATCGACGAAACGCTGGCGCTGCGCGTCCATTTCCGCCTGGACCTTTTTGCCCATGGCGCGGCGCAGAAGGTCGGCGTCGCCCAGCGAATAGCCGGCGAGGATCTGCGCCGCCTGCATCACCTGTTCCTGATAGACGAAGACGCCGTAGGTTTCGGACAGGATGCCTTCCAGCTTGGGGTGAGGATACTCGATGCTTTCCAGCCCGTTCTTGCGGCGGCCGAACAGCGGGATGTTGTCCATCGGGCCGGGGCGGTAGAGCGAGACGAGCGCGATGATGTCGCCGAAATTGGTCGGTTTCAC
Source organism: Novosphingobium sp. (assembly GCA_041911195.1). Taxonomy (GTDB): domain Bacteria; phylum Pseudomonadota; class Alphaproteobacteria; order Sphingomonadales; family Sphingomonadaceae; genus Novosphingobium. The sequence continues at coordinate 16,144 of JAYRPK010000198.1, forward strand.
TGCCGCAAGCGTGCGGCGCATGCCCTCCGATTCCAGCTGGAACACGCCGACCGTGTCGCCCGATTGCAGCAGCCGGTAGACCTGCTCGTCGTCCCAGGGCAGCGTGTCGAGATCGATCTCGATGCCGCGCCGCGCGAGAAGATCGACGGCCTTGCGGAGCACAGACAGGGTCTTGAGGCCAAGAAAGTCGAACTTCACCAGCCCCGAATCCTCGACATATTTCATGTCGAACTGGGTCACCGGCATGTCCGAGCGCGGATCGCGGTAGAGCGGCACCAGTTGCGCCAGCGGCCGGTCGCCGATGACCACGCCCGCCGCGTGGGTGGAGCTGTTGCGAGGCAGGCCCTCAAGCTGCATGGCAAGGTCGATCAGCCGGCGCACTTCCTCGTCGGTGTCATACGCCCGCTTGAAGTCCGACACGCCATTAAGCGCGCGCGGCAGCGGCCAGGGGTCGGTCGGGTGATTGGGCACCAGCTTGCACAGCCGGTCCACCTGTCCGTAGCTCATCTGCAAAATGCGCCCGGTATCGCGCAGCACCGCGCGGGCCTTCATCTTGCCGAAGGTGATGATCTGGGCGACGTGATCGTGGCCGTACTTGGCCTGGACGTAACGGATCACCTCACCGCGCCGGGTTTCGCAGAAGTCGATGTCGAAGTCCGGCATCGAGACGCGTTCCGGGTTGAGGAAGCGTTCGAACAGCAGGCCCAGCTTGATCGGGTCGAGATCGGTGATGGTCAGCGACCAGGCGACCAGCGAGCCCGCGCCCGAACCGCGCCCCGGACCCACCGGGATGCCCTGTTCCTTGGCCCACTTGATGAAGTCGGCAACGATCAGGAAGTAGCCGCCGAAGCCCATCCGGTTGATGACGTCGATCTCGAACTCGAGCCGCTCGTCATAGGCCTTGCGTTCTTCCGCGCCGATCGGGCCGATGACTTCAAGCCGCTTTTC
>JAYRPK010000199.1:0-1538 GCA_041911195.1 Novosphingobium sp.
GAACGCCCCGAATCGCGGGAAAGCGAGCCGCGCGCGGCCGAAAGCGCTCAGCCCACTCCTGCGCCCACACCCGAAGCGACCTCCCCCGAACCCTCCGCCAGCGCCACGCCGCCGGTGCAATGGAACGTCCATTCGGCCAAGGAAGCCGAAGGATCCCCGATCTGGCCCTGGCTGGTGGGGATCGTCCTGTTGCTGGCCTCGAACGGCTATCTGCTGATGTTGCTGATGCGGCGGCGGCAGCGCAAGGCTGCGGACGAAGCCGCCAATGCAGCATGGGAGCAGCCGGAAGAAGCTCCTGCCCTCGCCCGGACCCCGGCTCCCCAGCCTGAGCCGCAACCCGCGGTGCCCGCGGTCGCGCCAGAACCGCTTGCGGCAGTTCCGACCGAACCGGCACCCGCAGAGCCATCTCCCCCGGCGCTCGAACTGGTGGTGAACCCCATCGAAGTAACGCTGGCCGCGCGCCAGCTCAGCGCCACGCTGATGAACACCGTGCTCAATTACGAGCTGGTGGTTGCCAACCTTTCGGACGAAGCCATGGGGCCAATCGCCATCGCCGGCGACATGATCGGCGCCCACGCCTCGCTGCCGACTCGCGCCCAGCTTGAAATCATGGGCAACGGCATCGAGCCCCACCATCGCCACCCGATCCTGCGCCCCGGCGAATGGGCGAAGTTCAGCGGCGAATTCCGCCTGCCGCTGGCCGCGATCACGCCGATCCGCAGCGGCCGGGCCTCGCTGTTCGTGCCGCTCGCCCGGTTCCGGGTGGAAGTTTGGCGCAATGGCGCCCCGCCGCTGGTGATCAACCGCACATTCGTGATCGGCGAGACGCCCGATAATCCAGAGGCCGCGCTCAAGCCTTTCCGGCTCGATCTCGGCCCGCGTCTCTACGCCCATATCGGCCAGCGCGAAGTCGCGGCGACGGCCTGATGGCCATGGACAGCCTGGTTTCCACCCAATGGCTGGCGGACGAACTGGGCGCGGCCGACCTCAAGGTGCTCGACGCGAGCTGGCATTTGCCGGACGCAGGCCGCGATGCCGCCTCGGACTATGCCGCAGGGCACATTCCCGGAGCCCTCTTCCTCGATCTCGGCGCGCTGGTCGATCGATCGTCGCCAATCGACAATAGCCTGCCCACGCCAGGCCAGTTCGCGGCGCGGATGGAGGAACTGGGCATTTCAGACAGCGACCGCGTGGTGGTCTACGACGACAGCGCGGTGAAAAGCGCGGCGCGCGCCTGGTTCATGCTGCGGCTGTTCGGCGCAGGCAGTGTGGCGATCCTCGACGGTGGCCTTGCCAAATGGAAGGCCGAGGGAAGGCCGCTGGATACCGCAGTGCCGTGCCTGCCGAAGGGCCGCTTCACCGCGCGCGATGACAGCTCAGGCCTGCGGAGCATGGAACAGGTGCTGGCCAATCTGGCTAGCGGCGCGGAGCAGGTGGTCGATGCGCGCGGCCCCGGCCGCTTTGCCGGCACCGATCCGGAACCTCGGCCGGGCATAACCCCGGGCCACATCCCCGGCTCGGTGAACCTGCCCTATGCC
>JAYRPK010000200.1:0-8669 GCA_041911195.1 Novosphingobium sp.
CGGGTGCTGTCGGTCGAACCCGATACCGCGCGCATGCCCTGGACGACGTGCCCGGGCGCCGCGGCAAAGCTGGTCGAAACGTTCGAGGGCCAGTTGCTCACCGATGTCACGGCGCGGCGCGAGAAGAAGCAGAATTGCACTCATCTGCATGACCTTGCCGTGCTCGCCGCCGCCCATGCGCATGATCGCGATGCGCTGGAATACCGGATCTCCGCCTCCGATCCGGTAGCGGGCAAGCGCGTCCTCGAGCTGGATGCAAGCGACGGCAGGCACATGCGCTGGGAAGAACAGGACGGTCTGATCACGTTGCCTGAAAGCGCCGCCGGGCAACACCTGATGGCCCTGCGCGACTGGATCGCCGCCTTGCCGCAGGCGGAACAGGAACCGGCGCGGGTGCTGCAATGGGCCTCTCTGGTCGCCCATGGCCGGACCATGCCGCTCGACGAGCAGTCGAATGCGGCGGCGCTTCCGCCCAATTGCTATACCTTCCAGCCCGAGCGCGCGATCCACGCCGATCGCGTGGGCGCCCGCTTTGACTTCAGCGAGGGTGGCCGCGAACCGTTGGGCGAGCTGGCGCCGGAGGTGTTGAAGCGGCTTTGAACCTCGCAAACTGGCCGATTTCGAAAATCGGCTAGGCGCGGCCGTGCAGCTATGGCAGGCCGCTTTCCATGATCGGCTTTCATGAGCTCGACATGATGGTGCGCGGGGGCAGTCTGGGCTTGCTTGCCCTGTTTGCCTGGTTGCTGTGGCGCGATCACCGCAAGGCCTTTGCCGCGCGCGTGGGCCTGGTCATGCTGGCAGCGATCGCCGCCCATGTCGTTGCTTCTACCCCTGGCGGGGGCTGGCAGCACAATCCTGTCCGCATTGTGCTCGACCTTGCATCCTCGTCCGTGTTCGGCCTGTTCTGGCTCTTCACGCGCGCCTGGTTCGAGGACACGCCAAGGTTTGGTTGGCGTAGCTGGGCGATCGCGCTCTCGCCCACGCTGATGATCGCGGCGCTGGTACTTGTCGGCCATGTCGAGACGCCATCGGTTCGGCACGTCTGGTTTCCACTTTCGCGCCTGGCCTGGTTTGCTTTCGGCATCGGCGGGCTGTGGGTCGCATGGCGCGGGCGCGATGAGGATCTGGTGGAATCCCGCCGCCGCCTGCGTCTCGGCCTGGTGGCTTCGGTCGGCGGACTGGCCTTGCTGGTCAATTGCGTCGAAATCGCGGTGTTCGGCTATGGCGCGCCGGTGGAGCTGCGCTCGCTGACTCAATTCGGCATCGTGCTTGCCACTTTCCTCGTGTGCACGGCGATGTTCCGGGTGCGCGAGGACGACCTGTTCGGACCGATCGCCCAGCCTTCGCGCCGGACGAGTCCCGAACCGGCCGATGCGGACGGCATCGCCCGGCGCCTGCTTGCCCATATGGAAACTGAAAAGCCCTATCGCAGCGAAGTCCTGACCATAGCCGGCCTGGCCAGCCAGCTGGGCGAGCCGGAATACCGTCTGCGCCGCGTGATAAACGGCACTCTGGGGCACCGAAATTTTGCTGGCTTCCTCAATGAATACCGGCTGGGCGAGGTCAAGGCTGCGCTGGCGGACCCGACGCAGCGCGAAGTGCCGATCCTGACCATCGCCCTCGATGCCGGGTTCGGCTCGCTGGGGCCGTTCAATCGGGCCTTCCGGCAGTCGGAAGGCGTGACCCCGAGCGAGTTCCGCCGCGCCGCCATGTGATCGATTCCGGAATCGGCTAGTCAATTTCCGTAATGGGCGAGCATGCCGGCAAGCCCAGGCGCAGTGGACGCGCATCCCGCCAACAAACCGGATGTCGCCATGTCCTACGCCGAATTTCTTGCGCCCGCGCCTCAGGCCTTTGCCTTCGATTTCACCCGCTACCTCGTCGCGGCCTTGATGATCTCGGCGATAGTCTGGGTCATGGCGCGCACACGCCTCGCTTCGCGCAGGATTCAGCCGCGCCTCGCCAGCATGGCCGACCGCAAGCGCGAGTTCCTATTGTCACTGCGGTCGGTCGTGTTTTTCTCGCTGGGAACCTGCCTGTTGTTTGCCGGCAACCGGGCTGGCATTTTCCATTTCACCCGTGAGAGCTTCGGATGGGGCCGCGATCTCCTGCTGCTGCTAGGCATGATCTTCGCGCATGACGCCTGGTTCTACTGGACGCACCGGGCGATGCACACCCGGCTGCTCTACAAGCCCTTTCACCTTGCGCACCACCGGTCGGTCACACCGACGCCATGGGCGATTTACAGCTTTTCCCTGCCCGAGGCGGCGACCAACTTCCTGTTCGCCGTAGTCTGGCAATTCTGCTTTTCCACCCCGCAACACATCATGGTTTCATGGATGCTGTTCCAGGTCGCGCGCAATGGCATGGGGCATGCCGGCTTTGAACTGATGCCACGCTGGTGGCTGGCAAGCCCGCTGACCAGTTGGATCAACACCACCACTCATCACGACCTGCATCACAGCGGTGGTTTCGGCACGAATTTCGGTCTCTATTTCACCTTCTGGGACCGCCTGATGGGCACCGAGCATCCCGCATACGCCGAAACCTTTAACCGGGTGACGGCGCCATCCGGCGCGAGGGCGCGCGCGGAACTCACACCAAGCGAAGCCTGAGTGTCTGGTCCGAAACTCCGTTTCGGATCTTTCGGCACCGGCCCGCTCCCCCGCCCGGCCACCCAGAGCATACAATCTCGTTGGGTGGCCGGGCGGGGGAGAGGGCCGGTACCGCCTCGAAATTCGCTCTTTCACGAATTTCGAATCAGACTCTGACTGCCCGCCGCGCCGCGGGCTTGCGATCTGCATGTCGCCATGCAACAGCGCGGCCGCACCAGGCCTTGGCCGGACCAACAGGAGTTGCGGCAATGGCGGGAACAGCGGCGGGGGAGGGGGCAGGGGCCCCGGCCTTGCCCGATCGCGCCACGCGCGGCTTGATCAGCATTTCGGCCCTGTTTGCCGTGATGATGGTGACCATCGACGGCACCATCGCGATCATCGCCCTGCCCAGCATCCAGTCGAGCCTCGCCGCCTCGCAGGAACAGATCGCCTGGGTGCTGACCAGCTACCTGATCGCCGGCGCCATCGCCACGCCGCTGAGCGGCTGGCTGGCCGATCGCTATGGGCGCACCAAGGTCATGGCGGCCTCGGTGCTGGTCTTCACCATTTCATCGCTTGGGTGCGGCCTGTCGGCCAATCTGGAAATGCTGGTGGTGTTCCGTTTCCTGCAAGGAGCATTCGGAGCCAGCCTGGTGCCGCTCAGCCAGGTGCTGCTGATGGATGTCTATCCGCCCGATCAGCAGGGGCGGGCAATTTCGTTGTTCGGGGTGGGCTCGCTGTTCGGGCCGATGATCGGGCCGACTCTGGGCGCCTGGCTGACCGAAAACCTCGACTGGCGGTGGATTTTCCTGATCAATCTCGTGCCTGGCATTCTGGCCTTTGCCGGTCTGTTGATCTTCGCCCGGCGCAGGGAGAGCGGCCGCAGCCACCCGTTCGACCTGCGCGGTTTCCTGTTCGTCTCGATCGCGCTGGCCGCCTTCCAGCTCATGCTCGACCGGGGGCAATTGCTCGATTGGCTATCTTCGACCGAGATCTGCATCGAGGCGGCCCTGGCTGCGCTGTTCCTCTACATTGCCACCGTCCACATGCTGACGGTGCGCAATCCCTTCATCCAGCCCGCTATCTTCAAGGACCGGAATTTCCTGATCGGTACGCTGCTGTCGATCATCATCGGCATCCTGCTCAACGGCATCATTCCGATCGTCACCGGGATGATGCAGCAATTGCTGGGCTATCCGGTGATGCTTGCAGGCATCCTGTCTCTACCGCGCGCCCTGGGCAACATGCTGACCATTCTCGTCGCGGGGCGACTGGTCAGCCAGAACAATGCCCGGATCATGATCTTTTGCGGCATGATCCTGGTGCTGGCCAGCATGCACATCCTGACCAATCTTTCGCTGGATGCCCGGCAGGACAGCCTGGCCATGGTCGCCTTCCTGCAGGGCTGCGGATCCGGCCTCATCTTCCTGCCGCTGACGCTGGTGGTGTTTTCCTCCCTGCCGCACGAGTTGCGCAACCAGGGTTCGACCCTGTCGGCACTGACGCGCAGCGTTGCCGGAGCGGGGGGTATCTCGGTGATCCAGGCGATGACCATCCGCGACGCGGCGGCCGTGCAATCGCGGCTTGTCGAGAACATCAGGCCCGACAATCCGCTGGTCGCACTGCGCTTTCCGGAATTCGACCCCACTTCGGGAGGCGCTGCCATGATGGGGCAGGTCATGCGTCAGGCGCAGATGGTCGCCTATGTCGATACCTACCGGGCGATCTTCCTGCTGGCGCTTGTCATGGCGCCACTAAGCCTGCTGCTGCGTGGCAACGGCGATGAAACGCCGCCCGCCGCTTCGCTGCCTCACGTTGAATAGGTGAAGGCGCTCAAGCCGCGCTGGCGAATACCGGTACCTTGCCTGCTTCGGGGATCCGGTCACCCAGGCACAGATTGATCGCTTCGTCGAGCGATGCGAGCAGGCTGGCGGTGTCGACCTGGTCTTCAACGCCATGTACCAGCCCAACCGCCAGGGGCCGCTCGCCTTCGCCGACGGGCAACAGCCGGGCGACAAGCTTGGCATTGGTGTTGCAGCCGGCATGGCCTTCCACCCAGCCGCGCTCCTGGCATGCCTGCAGGTTGTTGGTCATGACGCTGACGACGAACTTGCGCTCTTCGGTGGCTTCCGCGTTGAGCCGACGCACCATCCCGTCGCGGCGGGGTTGCGGGACGGTGGAGAGCAGCAGCCATCCGGCGGCGCTGGTCGACATCGGAAACTGCACGCCGCCATAGAGCCCGCGCGTGTTGGTGACGGCGGTGCGCGGGCCGGTGCGCCAGCTGACGATCTGCACGTTGAGCCCGGTCATGGCGAATACCGCGACGGGAAAGCCGGTCTGCGCCACCAACCGGTCAGTGATCCGCACCAGACTCCCGTCGCGCACGATGCCGGTCTGCCCGGACCAGCCGAGCAGGGCGGCGCGGGGGGTCAGCGAATAGGTGCGCGAATGGGGATCCTTGTGCAGCAGGCCCAGTTCGACCAGGCTGGCCAGCAACTCGGAAGTGGAGCTTTGCGGGCGGCCATAGCGGCGCACGATATCCATCACGCTCGCCTCGCGATTCTCGTCGTCGAAGAAATCCAGCACTTCGATCACGCGCCGGGCGATCTTGGCCTTGTTGGGCTTTTCCCTGCTGGAGGGCATGTTTCTCTCCTGACTTTGTGAGTTAAGCTATATCGTTATCGTCAGGGCGATTGTCAACGTGGCAGAAATCTCCCATTCTTCGCTGGAGAGGCGAAATCGCGCTAGTGAAACAGCAATGAGCATCGAAAGCCTGACGATAGACGGCAGCCGCCTGTGGAGCGGAGAGCAGGTGCCGGACCTGCCGTTGGCCTTCGTCAGGCTGGACGGCGCGGGGGGAAGGCCGGACGGGCTGGCACTGCCACCATTTCCGGTCGTCGGACTTGGCGATGCCGATCATCCTCTCGCGGCAATGCTGGATTGCGTGATCGAGCCGCCGGTGAGTGCCGAATTGATCGCAACGCAGGTGCAGGCCCGGCCGAAGGCAGCGGCGGCCATCGTGCAACTGCTGCGGCTCCTGCCCGCGCTGGATCTCGATCAGGGGCTGGTGGCCGAGTCGATGACTTATGGCCTGCTGCAGGGCAGCGACGAACATCGCGACTGGCTGGACGCTCAGCCGCGAATAGAGGACGAGACGGGCGAGGGCAGGGTCACGATGGCCCGCCATGGCAGGCGCCTGACCATCATGCTGGACAATGCCGCCCATGACAACGCCATCGACCGGGCCATGCGCGACGCCTTGCATGAGGCGCTGGAACTGGCAAGCCTCGACCCCGAAGTGGAGCGGGTTTCCCTGCGCGCGGTCGGCCGCACCTTCAGCATGGGCGCATTGCTCTCTGAGTTCGGCACGACTACCGATCCGGCCACTGCCCATGCCATCCGCGCGCGCACCCTGCCGGCACGCATGGCAGTGCGTTGTGGCGACAAGCTGGACGTCCATGTGCAGGGCGGCTGCGTTGGTTCGGGGCTGGAACTGGCCGCCTATGCGCGGCGCTTCACTGCGGCGCCCAATGCCTGGTTCCAGCTTCCCGAGTTGTCGATGGGCGTGCTGCCGGGGGCGGGGGGCTGCGTTTCCCTGACCCGCCGGATCGGGCGCCAGCGCACGGCGCTGATGATCCTTTCCGGCAAGCGGATTTCGGCCAGGCAGGCGCTAGGCTGGGGGTTGGTCGATGCGATCGTGGACGAGCCGCCCGGCGACTAGCGTTGCGCGGACATCGGACGAGGTCAGCCTGTCCCGCGCTTCGGCCCATGGGCAATTCAGCAGCGCGAGATCGGCCACTGCTCCCGGCTCGATGCGCCGCCGGCGGGAAACGTCGGCAGGATCGGCGAGGTAAAGCGCCAGCGCTTCCTCGGGCGACAACGCCTCTTCCGCGCCCAGCGCCTGGCCTTCTCGAGTTCGGCGATCAACGGCGGCGCGCATGGCTTGCCAGGGATCGGCACTGGCGAAGGGGGCATCGCTGCCGCCAGCCATTGCGATCCCGGCATCGCGCAGGCTGGCGAGGCGGTAGAGATCGCCCCTGTGGCGCTCCTCGACATCGAGCAGATAGCGGTCGCCGCGTTCGTGGACGAAATGGGGCTGGACGCAGACTGCAAGGCCGAGGTCCGCCATGCGTCGGACGAGATCTGGCGATGCGACGGATGCGTGTTCGATGCGGTCACCTGCCAACGCGCCGGATTCGTCGAAGAGGGCGAGGGTGAAGACCAGTTCGACTTCGGTGACGCAATGGACGGCAACGGGACGACCGCGTGCATGGGCATCGCGGATGAAGCGGCAGGCGTCCTCGAACGGGGGAAGGGCCATTTCGTGCAGGTGCAGCTTGGCGGGGCCGAGGGTCCAGGCATCGCTAAAGGCGTCGCCCAGTTCCTGCCTGCCAGTCAGCATGCAATGTTGCAGCAGCGCGCCGCTGTGTCTTTGCTGCGCGAAATGGCGCGCGGTTGCCGCATCGTTGCCGACCGACATGTCCGTCACGCCGGTTACGCCCCAGCCTGCCAGTTCGCGCGATATGCCGGAAAGGTCGGGCGGCTCGCTCCCCAGTGCCTGCCGCAGCCACTGGTCCTCGTCGAACAGGCGGCCGGTGAAGCTCGCGCCGTCGCGTTCCAGCCCCGGCGGCGGCTGCGCGACGGTCAGCAGCGCTTCGATTGCCTTGGTGTTGAGCAGCCACATCCGCCCGGTACGCTGCTGGATGCGCAAGGGGCGGTGGGGCAGGAGCCGGTCGAGCGCGTTGGCGTCGGGCAGGCCCATGACGCTCTCGTGATAGCCGACGCCACGCAGCCAGCCGGTGCCGCCGGCCGCTTGCAAGGTGTGGGCGAGGCCTGTCTCGTCGGTGACCTGCGGCGGCCCGCATTGCACCGATGCCGCCTTTGCGGCGAGGCCGAATAGGTGGAGGTGGTGATCGTGCAGGCCGGGGAGGAGGGCGCAACCGCGCGCATCCACCACCGTGTCGGATTGCAACTGGCCCGGCCCTGCCAGCTCGACAATCCGGTCACCCGCCAGCAAGACATCGGCGAGGCCGTGGCCCCAGACCTCGGCTCTGCGGATCAGCACGGCAGGTATTGCGCGTTGTCAGCCCCGATCGGGTGGACTGGCGAAAGCAATTCGCGCCTCGGCACCTTGGGGAACACCTGCCCGATCGAGGCGGCCCAAAGGCGCAGGTCCCGCTCCAGCCCGGCCGGATCGCGCTCCCGTTCCTCCCGCAGCACCATGGCAACCACGGAGCTCATCGCAAAGGCCAAGCGGCAAGCCTGCCCGCTGCGGTAGGCGCGCCAGCCTTCGAGGGCGGCGTAGATGCCGGTGAAAGGATCGGCCATGGCATCGCCGACATAGCCGACTTCTCCACAAGCGTCTGCCAGCGCGCGGGCGAGGCCTCCCGCGACGCCGCAGTCGTGGCCGATCCCGGCCCAGTTCGCCGCATCGCCACTCGCGCCGTGGCCGGTGACGGTCAGCCAGACGAGGCCCGGTGTCTCGCGCACCAGTGCGTCCGCATCGATACCCAGGTGCCGCAGCGCGCGCACGCGGGAGCTTTCGATGACGAAATCGGCGCGGCGGATCAGGGCGATCAGGTTCTCCTTGTCCGCATCGTTAGTCAGGTCGACGACCACGTTGGCCTTGCCCTGGTTGATCAGATCGAAGGTCGCGGGATCGTCGCGGCGGATCAGGTCGGGGCGCGACGGGCTCTCCACCTTGACCACTTCCGCGCCCGCCAGCCACAGCAAGTGCCCGGCGAGCGGACCTGCCCAGATGGCGGAGAGATCGACGACGAAGGGACGGTGCCCCGGCTCGCGCTTGCGGCTCGGCCCCTCCGCCAGCACTTCCATCGGCGGGCTGGGCGGTGTCTCGTCCGCAGAGGCCACCGGCAGGCCCAGCAGCCGCCCGCGCTCTACCAGCTCCATGCAGTCATGCTGCAGCGCCGCCGCGGCAATCGCGTCCGGGTCGTGAAAGTCGAGCGTTTCGTCCATGAACAGCGCCGGCAGCATGGCGCGATCCTCGTCGCGCAGGACGGTCAGGCAGAACCAGCCATGGTCGCGCGTCGGCAGCAGGCGGCTGCCGCCGGGGCC
>JAYRPK010000201.1:0-20602 GCA_041911195.1 Novosphingobium sp.
ATCGACCAGTTACGAGTTGTGGAAACGCACCATGGCGGTCAATTCGGACTCGGTGTTCCTCGGCTGCAAACATGCCATGCCGCTGCTGCGCGAGAGCCAGCCCGCCAGCATCGTCAACATCTCCTCGATCGCGGCGATGACCGCCGATCCCGGCCTTGCCGCCTACAATACCAGCAAGGCGGCGGTGTGGATGCTGACCAAGTCGGTGGCGCTCTATTGCGCCCGCAAGGGCTGGGACATTCGCTGCAACTCGGTGCATCCCGCCTTCGTCGATACCCAGATTCTCGAGGGCTTCCGGCTCGACAAGGCCGCGCCGATGACGGACACTCACGCCAAGCTGGCCCGGGTCATCCCCCTGGGCCGGATCGGCGAGCCGGAGGAAGTGGCGCTGGGGGTGCTCTATCTCGCCAGCGACGAGAGCCGGTTCATGACCGGAGCGGAACTGAAGCTGGATGGCGGCCTGAGCGCGATGTGACAACAGCGGGGATGGGAGGCAGCGAGATGGCTACAGTCCGGCAGCCCCTGCGCCCCTCTCACATGCGCTCGCGCCCGGTGCGGATGGACAAGGTGTTCGACGAAGCCGAGGCCGTGCTGCAACTGGTGCGCGATCTGGCACCCTATTATACGGTCGGAACCTACTACAACGGCGGTTTGGCAGACCAGGCCAGCATGGATCCGCCCTGGTTCCTGACCGAGCCCGATTGCCTCTTGCTGGTCCAGAACCCCAACTGGATCGCCGCCGCACACCAGGCCTTCGATGCCGGAATCGTCAAGCCGATCCGCTGCGTGGTCAATCTCAATCCCCCAGCCCCGGCCAGCCCGCCGCATCTCGATCTGCCGGTGTTCCGCGGTTTCTTCGCGCCGCAGGTGCCGATCTGGCTGCTGATGGGCATGACCCATTCCGGCCTGTTCCTCGATTGGCTGGTGCCGCTGGCCTCGGGCGTCGCCTGGTTCTGGCGCGGCACCGGCGGTGAGTTCGAATACTGGCCGGGAAGCCCCACCGGGAGCGGCATCAGCGAACGGCCGCCGATGTGGAACAGCGGGGTGATGGCCGACAACGAAGTCATGTGGCACCGGGTGGGGGCCATCGGCACGGCACAGCAACGGGCTTCCAGCCCGGCGACGGTGCCTGGCGATGCCCGCATGCACTGGGCAGGGCAAGGTTGGGAAGCGCGGCAGGGAGACCGGGCGCTGGCACGCTTCGCCACCGATGAAGTGCGCATTTCCTTCGTCTGGAAGGCCTATGTCTTCCGCGACGAGGAGCATCTCGCATCCTTCGAGGACAAGGCCTACGACCTCGATCTGGACACGGTCGTCGCTATGCTTTGCGCCGATCTCGCCCGGCGGGGCTTGCCCTCGCGCCGGCCGGCCGACCCGCTGAACGATCCCGAATGGCGCGAGCTGGTGGCGGGAACCTACACCTCGCCGTTTGCGGATCTCACAGCGTCTTGATGATGGCCGAGAAGTCGAGCCCGCCGTTGCCGGCTTCGGCAAAGGCCTCGTAAAGCTGCTTGGCCCGTTCGCCCATCGGCACTTTCGCTCCCGAGGTGCTTGCCGCTTCCGTCGCCAGCTTCAGGTCCTTGAGCATCAGCGCGGTGGCAAAGCCGCCCTGGTAGTCGTTGTCGGAAGGGCTTTGCGGGCCAACGCCCGGGACCGGGCAGTAAGAGGTCATCGACCAGCACTGGCCCGAGCTAACCGATGCGATGTCATAGAACTTCTGCGGATCGAGGCCCAGTTTCTCCGCCATGGCGAAGGCCTCGCAGGTGCCGATCATGTGGATGCCGAGCAGCATGTTGTTGCAGATCTTGGCCGCCTGCCCTGCCCCCAGCTTGCCGGCATGGATCACTGCCTTGCCCATCGCCGCCAGGATCGGCTGGGCGCGAGCAAAGTCGGCATCCGAGCCGCCAACCATGAACGTCAGCGTACCGGCATTGGCGGCGGCGATACCGCCCGAAACCGGCGCATCGACCATGCCGTAACCGGCAGAGGTCGCCGCTTCCCCCACCTTGCGGGCGGTAGCGACATCGATCGTCGAGCAATCGAGTAGCACGGCGCCCGCCAGAGCCTTGCCGATCACGTCCTTGGCATAGACGGAATCGACGATGGCCCCGTTGGGCAGCATCGAGACGACCGCATCGACGCCCTCGACGGCCTCGGCGACCGTCGTGAACACTTCGCAGCCATTGCCCCTCGCCCGGTCCAATGCCTCGGCGGCAAGGTCGAAGGCGCGGACCTGGTGCCCCGCCTTGACCAGGTTCGCGGCCATGCCGCCGCCCATGTTGCCGAGACCGATGAAGGCGATTTTCATGCCGAAACGCTCCTTGAAGTTCAGTTTTCCGCCTTTGCCATGGAAGCAGCGAAGGTCAATCGACTCACTGCCCCAGCATCACTTCGGCGATCTGAACCGCGTTGAGCGCCGCGCCCTTGCGCAGGTTATCGCCGACGACGAACAGCGCAAGGCCATGCTCGACGGTCGGATCCTTGCGGATGCGGCCGGCATAGACCGGGTCCTTGCCCGTCGCCTCCAGCGGATTGGGCACTTCGCGCAGCTCCACGCCGGTGGCCGTCGAAAGTAGCTCCGTTGCGCGCTCCGGCGAGATCGGCCGCTCGAATTCCACATTGATCGCGATCGAGTGCCCGGTGAACACCGGCACGCGCACGCAGGTTCCCGAAACCGGCAGGCCCGGGATGTTGAGGATCTTGCGCGTTTCGTCGCGCAGCTTGATCTCTTCCTCTGTGTAGTCGTCCTCGGCATAGACATAGTTCAGAGCTACGACATTGAAGGCCAGCGGCACGGCCCACTTCTTGGGATCGGGCAGCGAGACGGCATCGCCGTTATCCGCCAGCCCGGCCACGTCCTGCCCGGCCACCGCGGCAATCTGCCCTGCCAGTTCCTGGATGCCGGCAACGCCCGCGCCCGAGGCCGCCTGGTAGGTACTGGCGATCAGCCGCTTGAGGCCTGCTTCGGCATGCAGGGGTCCCAGCACCGGCATGGCGGCCATGGTGGTGCAGTTGGGATTGGCGACGATGCCCTTGGGAATGCTGGCCAGCGCCTCCGGGTTCACTTCGGCGACCACCAGCGGCACCTCCGGATCGCCGCGCCAGGCGGAGCTGTTGTCGATCACCACTGCGCCGGCAGCCGCTGCCTTGGGCGCAAGTGCCTTCGACGTGGACCCACCAGCCGAGAAAAAGACGATGTCGAGCCCGCTGAAGTCCGCAGTGGCGGCATCTTCGATGGTCACGCCATCGAGCACCTTGCCCGCCGAGCGTTCCGAAGCGAACAGGCGCAGCGAGGCCAGCGGGAAGTTCCGCTCGGCGAGGATCTCGCGCATCATCGTGCCGACGAGGCCGGTCGCGCCGACGATGCCGACGTGGGGCGGATTGGAAGCGGAAAAACGGGCAGTCATGTCAAGCGTCTCCAAAGTTGCGCGGAGAGGCGGGGAAGCCGGTGTCTGGAAGATGTGACCGCCCCGCATTTCCGCGAGGCGTGTGAAAGGTGCTGTCAGACCCGACGAACACCAGCCACCGCCCCGCAGGTGCGGGCCGGTTTGGTGGTAGTCGGTTTGGTCCGGGTCGTGAACATTGCGCCGGGCCGTTAGCGGGCTTGGCGGCGCGGGTAAAGCCCCTTGGCTCGAGGCGGTGCATTTCGCCTTGCCGAACTTGCCCGAAAGACAGCCGCGAAACTGCCCCAGTTCAGGTCAGTTCCCGCCCTGCGGCGATCGCGGAGCCCAGTCAGGCCCGCAGGCCCTTTGCGAAAACGGTTAATTCGTATAGGTGTAGCGGCACTTGGCATTCGGGAAATGCAATGGGTGTAAAGGTTAACGACGGCGAGGTTCTGCTGCCGGATGTGGCAGTCGTCGCCCGGGACGCAGGGTCGCCGGAAAAGAACCTGCTGCTCGCGCGCTGGCGGCGGGGCGTCGCCTACGGCACGCAAGACGCCGCATCTCGGCGGGTCGAGCACCTGACTTACGTGATCGTCAAGCAGGGCGGCGGCCTGCTGGGGCTGGCCTGGGTCGCATTGCAGCCGACCGGCTGGATCGAATGGTCGGGCTTCGCCCTGTTCTACGTGCTCAACATCCTCGGCATGTCGCTGGGCTATCATCGTTATTTCACTCACAGGTCGTTCGAGACCTCGCGGCCGATGCGCTATGCGCTGGGCGCGCTGGCGCAGTTCGGGATGTACGGTTCGCTGCGGCGGTGGTGCGCCGATCACCGGCGGCATCACGCCTTTTCCGACCGGCCCGGCGACCCGCACAGCCCGCACATCGGCAACCGGGGCCAGCCGATCGCCGGGGTGGAAGGGCTGCGCCACGCGCACCTGGGCTGGCTCTATGACGACTGCGTCACCAGCCTGGAAATCTATGGCAAGGGCGTGGTCGGCGATCCGGCGATCGAGTGGGCCCACCGGACGCGGTGGTTCTGGATGGCGGTTTCGTTGGTGGGATTGCCCGCGTTATGGGGCTATGCCCTGGGCGGCGCGGCGGCGGTTCCGGGGGCCATACTGGTCGCGGGATTCCTGCGCGCGGCTCTGGCGACCCATGCCATCGCCGCAGTCTACTCGTTCGGGCACATATACGGTTATCGCAATTTCGAGGTGGGCGACACCTCGCGCAACAACCTGCTGCTCGGCTACCTCACCCTTGGCGAAGGCTGGCACAACAATCACCACGCGCACGGCAGGGCGGCGTCCAACCGGGTGCGCTTCTGGGAAGTGGACATGACCGCCTGGCTGATCCGCGCGATGGAGATGACCGGGCTGGTATGGAACGTGCGCTGGAAATAAGGCACGCCTGCCGCCTTCTGAGGAGCTTTTTGAATTGGATCTGTTGAACCGCCCGCGCCGCAGCGCGCTCTACTTGCCTGCCTCGAACGCCAAGGCCATCGCCAAGGCGCGCACTCTGCCCGCCGATGTGGTGATCCTCGATCTTGAGGATGCCGTCGCGCCCGAGGCCAAGGACGAGGCCCGCCTCACCGCCGTTTCGGCAGTGAACGAAGGTGGCTGGGGCAATCGCGAAGTGGCGATCCGCGCCAACGGCATGGACACCCCCTGGGGTGCCGCGGATATGGCGGCGATTGCAGGGTCCGGGGCAGATGCCGTTCTGGTACCCAAGGTCTCCTCAGTGGATGACATCATGGCCTGCCAGGCCGCGCTGTCAGCCGCGCCGACCTCGATGCGGCTCTGGGCGATGATCGAGACTTGCGCCGTGATCCCGCGCCTGTGGGATGTGGCGGCGCTCGCCGCGACGACGCGGTTGTCGCTGTTCGTCATGGGGGTAAACGACCTCGCCAAGGAAATACGCGCGCAGTTGACGCCGGAACGCACGCCTTTCCTGCCGTTCCTGTCCTCTGCGGTGGCCGCGGCCAGGGCGCACGGCGTCACGGTACTCGACGGCGTGTGCAACGAATTTCGCGACCTCGCCCTGTTCGAGGCCGAGGCGCGGCAGGGGCTGCTGTTCGGCTTCGACGGCAAGAGCCTGATCCGCCCCGCCCAGATCGACCCGTGCAACGCGGTGTTCTCGCCCTCCGAGGAGGACCTCGCCTGGGCCCGCGCGGTGATCGAGGCATTTGCCCTGCCCGAAAGCCAGGGCAAGGGCGCCATCCGGGTGGAAGGCAAGATGGCCGAGCTGCTCCACCTCGATCAGGCGCGGCGGCTGGTGGCCGTGGCGGAGCGGATCGCTTCTAGCTGAATGCCGCTTGCGGCACTGCCCGGCCTGCCGTCACCCGCACCACCTTGCGTTCGTGCGGCGCGAAATCGTCCGGCGCGCGGTGGAGCGCGTGGACTTCGTCCCAGGCGACCAGATCGCCGGGATGCCAGTGGTGGTTGTAGGTGAAGCTGACCGAGGCGACGTGGTGGCTCAGCATGCGCAGCAGGGCATGGCTTTCGCGGCGCTTCAGGCCATTGATGTGCACTGTGTAGCCCGGGTTGATGAACAGCGCCTTCCGGCCCGTTTCCGGATGGGCGATGACCATTGGCCATGCGCGAGGCGGGAATTCGGAATCGAAGCGCGCTTCCGCTTCCGGCCCATAGCGCCCCAGCCCGATGCCTTCCTTGAAGCCGGGCGGGATGTGATGGATCGCCGTGGCCGTTGAAAGCCACTCCTGCATCATCGGCGACAGCGCGTCGTAGGCGGCGCAAAGGCTGGCGAAGCCGGTGTCGCCGCCCGTCGGTGGGATCGTCTCGGCCCGCAGCACGGCGACGCGCGGGATCCAGTGGGTAAACGAGCTGTCGATGTGCCAGCCGTCGAAATCGCCGGCGAGGCCGATGTTCTGCAGATGCTCCCAGCGCACCGAGTTGGCCCTTTCCGGAGCATCGGCATCGTTCGAGGCGACAATCCTTGAGCCGGGATCGAAGGTGATAGCGGCCTGCTGGCGGCCGAGGAACTGGAACACTTCCAGCGGCTGCGGCTCGCCGAACAGCGCGGCAAGCCGGGTCTGCGCCTCGGGCGTCGCTTTGCCTTCGCCGCGGAACACCAGCACCAGGTGCTCGTTGAACGCGCGGCGGATCGTATCCGCCGTGTCGTCCGGCACGTCCCGATTGAGGTCGACGCCCCGCACTTCCGCGCCGATCGAGCCGGTCAACGGCGTCACGATCACACCTGTGGAGTCAGTTCTTGCCGCGGTAGCCATCTGTCTGTTCTCCCGCCCGCAGGCTATTCCGCAAATGCACGGGCGGTCAATCGCTCTCGGTGTTTACACTCCCGCGCAAAGCGAAACGCCGGAGCAGGTTTCCCTGCCCCGGCGTTCCTTATTGCCGTGATATCAGACTGTTGGGGGTCAGAACTTCACGCCCAGTTCGACGCCCCAGGTGGCCGGCTTCGACCAGTTCGCGCCGATGCCATTGTTGCCGTACTGCACGCCGGTCTTGTAGCGGCTGTCGGTGATATTGTCGCCGAACACGGCAATCGTGTAGTGATCGGAAGCATCCGTCCACTGCGCCCGCAGCGAGAGTACTTCATAGGCCTTTTGCGGGAACTGGATGCCCGAGGGGCCGAAGAAGAACTTCGAGCTGTAGTAGAGGTTGCCGGACAGCTGGAATTCGCCTCCGGCCATTTGGGTGCGGTAGCGAGCCCCGATATTGCCCGTGAAACTGGGCGCACGCTGCATGGTCACGTCGTTGAGCTGCTGGCCAATGATCGGGAACGACTGTCCGAGATTGGCGCAGGCGGCGATATCGGCAGGGATCTGCTGGAACAGGCAGGGTGTATAGATCGGCGCGTTGGCGAAGTTCTTGTAACGCGCGTGGATCAGGTTCGCGCCCGCGTTGAACGAGAAGGAATCCGACACGTTCACCCGCAACTGTGCATCCATGCCATAGATCTTGGCCGATGCCGCATTGACGATAAGCGCTTGTCCGCTCTGATAGAGCGAAACCTGAAGGTCCTTGTAATCGTAGTAGAACCCGGCGGCTTCGAACGAGATCCGGCGATTGTCGAATTTCACCCCGACTTCCCAGGCATCGATCTTTTCCGGCTTGACGGTACGATTGGTCACACCGCCGCCCAGATCGAGGAAAGCAGCCTTGTAGCCCTTCGAGTAGGAAGCATAGACGCTCATCTCCTCGGTGGGCTTGTAGCGCAGCACGACGCGCGGCGTAGCGCGATCGCCCTTGACCGTATCGAGGTTGGCTTGCGTGGCGACGTTGTTCACCGAGAAGGCCGCTTGCGTGCGGACATCCTTCTGCCAATCGTGGGCATAGCGCACACCGGCGGTGATGAAGAACTTCGGCGTCACTTCGTATGTCATATCGACATAGGCGGCGATGCTTTGCGAGACGGAACTCGAACCGAATTCACAGCAACGGCTGGTAACGCCCAGGGCCGGGAAATAGTCGAAATAAACCCGGTAGGTGTCCCGGTTCTTCACGTAGAACAGGCCCGCCGTCCACTGCAGGCGGCTACCCGCCTTGGAAGTGAGCAGCAGCTCCTGGGTGAAGGTCATGTTGTCGTTGGGCAGGCCGATATCGAATATCTCGGCACCCGAATAATCGCCCTCGATCCGCGAATCCGCGTCTTCCTTGCGGTACTGGGTGTAGGACGTGAGATTGGCGAAGCCGAGATCGGCCTTGATCGTCGCCTGGACGATATCGGACTTGCTCCGGAAGAACTGCTGGTCGCCCGGGGCGCTGCCAGATGCCGCCTGGTCGGGGTTGTAGGTAATCTGGCCAGGAGTGGCGAAGAACGGCGCGCCCTGGGTGATGGTGAAGGGCGTGCGCACGCCGGTTACCGGATTGATATAGACCTGGCCGGGAGTCGGTTCGGTATCGCGGTAGCTGGAGACCAGCACCGAAGTGGGATCGTCGATCGAGTTGTGCTGATAGCGCAGCAGCACCGAAACCCGGTCGGACAGGTCAGCCTTCAGGCCGACGCGGGTCGACCAGTTCTCGTACTGGCCGACGCGCTGGTTGTTGCTGATGTTGGTCAGGAAACCGTCGCCCCGGCTGTACATGCCTTCGATGTCCATCGCGACGTTTTCGGCGATGCCGAACGTGCCATAGGCCTGGGCCTTGAACTCGTTGAAACGGCCGTAGGAGAGCTTCGCTTCAAGTCCGGGATCCGTGCTCGGATCGGCGGACTGCACCAGGATCGCGCCGCCGGTGGTGTTGCGGCCGAACAGGGTGCCTTGCGGGCCCTTGAGCACCTGGATGCTGCGGACCTTGAGCAGTTGCATGTCCGAAACGATCGGATTGGGCGAATAGAACCCGTCGATATAGATGCCGACGTTACCGACCGCACCCGAACTGACCACGGCGGTGCCGACGCCGCGAATGGTCGGCTGGCTGTAGCCGCTGGCGAAGTCGAAGCGCAGGCCCGGAGTGATCTTTGCGATGTCACCCAGATCGTTGACGTTCGCGGTTTCCAGCGCCGCGGCGCTCAGCGTTGTAACCGTAACCGGCACGTCCAGCGATTTTTCGTCGCGACGCTGGGCGGTAACGATGATCTCGCCGCTGTCCGATGCGCCTTCAGCCGAACCTTGCGCCTGGGCGGAAGCCGGGGCGAGCGCAATAAAGCCGATCAACCCGAAAACGGACGCCATGCTGCGTGATGAAATGGTCTTCATGAATTCCTCCCTGCGCCAGTCTGGCGAACCGGCAAGCCTTTGACACGAATTGAAGCACGCCTTCAACGCGCCCTGCGGTTAGGTAACGATAAATGTCGCACGCTGTTGCATGTTTGCAACGCTAGCTATGGCCCGATGAAATCGACCGTTCCCTTGTAGTGATCGGGCGAATCCGCCTTCCAGCGTACCGAGCCATAGGGCCGCTCAAGCCGGCGCCGCACCCGCCTCCCTTGTCCGGTGCGATTGAAGGTGTCGGCCAGTTCCTGGATATCGTAATCGGCCTGGGTATAGCGGTCGCGCATGCGCATGTAGTCGCCCCAGGTCGGGCAGTGATAGCGTTCCACCCAGATCGTGGGATCGGCGATATCGCGCGAGATCGACCAGTCGAAGCCGCCGATCCGCTTGCGCACCTTCTCCACCTGCATCATCACGCCATAAAATTCGCGCGCCCGATCGGGATCGACGTCATATTCGACTTCGACCACGACCGGCCCCGAACGCATGGTCAGCGCCATGCCCACTTCCGGTTCCGCGCCGATCTCGACCGAGGATGTGTCCTCGTCTTCCGTGCGTGGCAGCGGCAGCAACCAGCCCAGGATCAGCGTCGCGGCGACCGCGATGGCCGAGGCGACAATGGCGAAAGTCACATCATGCATCGAAGCCACCCTGCCCCACATCCATGCCCCGATGGCGATGCCGCCAGTCAGCGAGGCCGAATAAAGCGACAGCGCCCGCGCCGTCACCCAGCGCGGCGCGGATAACTGGACGCTGACGTTCAGTTGCGCGTAACTGACGATATTGCAACCGCCGGCAAAGAACAGGGCGACACAGGTCAGTGGCACCGACGTGCTGAAGGCCGTGACAATCAGCGCCGCGGCGGTGATGCAGGTGCACCAGCGCACGATCCACTCCGTGCTCATGCGCGCGCGCAGGTCGTGCATGAAATAGGCGCCGATGACCGCCCCTATCCCCTGCGCGCAGAGCAGCGCGCCGAACACCAGCGCGTCCCCGCCCAGCAGCTGCTTGGCAATCAGCGGGGCGAGCGCGGCGATCGATGCACTCGCCACGCTGAACAGCAAGGCGCGGGTCATGACGGTTCGGATCGGTGGAGAATGTCGGGCATAGCGCCCGCCAGAGGCAATCGCGCGGTCGATCCGTTCGGGCGGCAACCGCGAGGGGACATGCTTCCGCTGCCAGGCAAGAAAAGCCAGCCACAGCGGCACATAGAAGACAGCGGTGATGGCGAAGGCCGCCTGTGAGCCGAAGGCGGCCAGGATGATCGCGCCCAGCGCCGGGCCGATCGAGCGCGCGACGTTATAGCTGATGGTGCCCAGCGCGATGGCGGCGGGCAAGTGTTCCTCGGAAACCTGCTCTCCGATCGAGGCCTGCCAGCTGGGCGCATAGAGCGCCACCCCGCCGCCGATCAGCACGCAAAACAGCAAGAGGATCCAGGGCGTGGTGTAGCCGAAGTACGCGATCACGGTGAGGACGGCGGCCGCAACGATCGAGAACGCGAGGCCCGACAGCGCGATCTTGCGCCGGTCGAACATGTCGGCGACCGCGCCGGCCGGCAGCGCCACGAGCATCATCGGCAACATCATCGCCGATTGCACCAGGGCGACCATGCTGGCCGAATCCGGGGAGTTGCGCGTCAGCTCGGTCATTTCCCAGGCAGCGCCGACGCCGAGAATCAACTGGCCGAAGCTGGAGAACAGGCTGGCCGTCCAGATCCGGCGAAAAGTCGGCTCCCGCAGCGGGGCAAACGCGGCCGAACCGCCTTTTTCCGCCTTGCCGGTAGTCGATGCCATGGAAATCGGGATGCTTTCTGTGGATGTGCTGCAAGTCCTTCGCAGTATGGGCACCGGCCCGTCAAGTGCGGCCGGGCGCTAGTTCGTGAAATGGACCGTTGGGCGTTGATGTGCCGGGCGAATCATGCATGTTGCCGGCATATCCGGGACAAAAGAGCACCGGATCGCAATACAAGGGAGAGACAGCATGGACGAGGCCAACAGCAGTGCACCGCAAGCCTTGGGGATGGACCGGCGCAGGCTTCTGGCCGCAGCGGCCATGACCCCTGCCCTGTTTGCCGGCGCGCCGACGTTCGGCGCGCCTTCCGGCCCAGCCCCGATCGGCGGCTTCCCGGGTGCCGCGCCGGGCGACATCGATGCGGCAGTGGACGAATTCTTTTCCTACCTGGAGCCGATGAAAGACGCGGTGCGTGAATTGGCGCACACATGGCGGCCCAACGATCCCGCCTACCGCGCGGAGCTGTTCCGCCAGATCCTGATGAACCTGTCGTTCGGCTACTTCGTCTATTTCAACGCCGATGCCGAGCATCCCGACTGGAGCCCGCTCTACAACCCCGTCTTCGCCTGCCAGCCCAATCCGGACGACATCTACCTGTTCAGCCCGATCCGCTCCGACCTCACCTACAAGGTCAGCGGTCATCGCGGCTCGGTGACCAAGTTCATCTTCGTGACGCAAAAGGGCATTCCCGGAACGCTCGAACGCGCCGACCAGACGACAGCGATCAACATGCTCGACGAACAGAACTTCACCGTCGGCACGGACGGCAGGTTCGAAATCATATTCAGCGCCAAGCGGCCCGAAGGCTACACCGGCAACTGGTCGGAACTGAAACCGGGGGCCGATTGCATCTTCAGCCGCTATCGCATGGTCAACTGGGAGACCGAGGTCGACCCGCAGATGACCATCGAATGCCTCGACAAGGTCGGGCCCAAGCAGCGGCTGACGCCCGAACAGATCCGCCAGCGGGTCAAGCTGGTGGCGACTGTGCCCGCCAACCAGAACCGGATCTTCTTCGAGATGCAGAACGTGATCATCCGCCACGTGGGCATCAACGCCTTCGATCCGGTCCGCCTGCCCGGCATCGGCACGCGGCAGGTCTATTGGCCGGCGGTGTTCCAGTTCAATCCGGACGAGGCCCTGATCATCGAGACCGAGATGCCCAAGGTCCGCCCCTACTGGAACATCCAGCTCAACGACGAGCTCTTCAACGCAGTGGAATATGTCTACCGCATGAGCCACCTCAACGCCTGGAACGCTCACATCAGCCCCGACGGCAAGCTGCGCGCGATCATTTCGCTGAACGATCCGGGCCTGGCCAACTGGCTCGATCCGGCAGGCTTCACCGAAGGCACGATCTATGGCCGCTGGTACGATTGCGACACGCAGCCCACGCCCACGCTGAAGCGCGTGCCGCTGGCCAAGCTGCGCGAGAACCTGCCGGGCGACTTCCCGACGGTCACCCCCGCGCAGCGCGCCGACCAGCTCGCCCGCCGCATCCGCGCCTGCCAGCGCCGCCGCCGCTGGTAAAACTTTCCCTGCCCATCGGTTGCGGCTAGCAGAGCCCGTCGACGCCGGGAGGGGGAATGGAGCAGAGTGATTCCGCGCAGCTGAAGAGCGCGCTGGCCAAGGCCAGCTGGCGCATCCTGCCGCTGCTGACCATCGGCTATCTGTTCGCCTATATCGACCGGGTCAACGTCAGCTTCGCATCGACGAAGATGAACGTGGACTTGGGCTTTTCGGCGACGGTCTATGGTTTCGGCGCAGGCGTGTTCTACCTCGCCTATTCGCTGGTCGAAATTCCATCCAATATCCTGCTCATGCGGTTCGGCGCGCGGCGCTGGCTGGCGCGGATCATGATCATGTGGGGGCTGATCGCCAGCGCCATGATGTTCGTGCAGACACCGATGCACTTCTATGTCCTGCGCTTCCTTCTGGGGCTGGCCGAAGCGGGCTTCTTTCCCGGCGTGATCTATTACCTCTCGACCTGGTTTCCGGCCCGCCAGCGCGGCAAGGCAATCGGCATGTTCTATCTCGCCAATCCGATGGCGGTGGCGGTGGTCGGACTGGTATCGACCGCACTGCTGGGCCTCGATGGCCAGGCGGGGCTCAAGGGCTGGCAATGGCTGTTCCTGGTCCAGGGGCTTCCCGCCGCCTTCATCGGCCTTGCCGTGCTGGCCTTCCTGCCCGATTCCCCGGGCAAGGCGCCCTGGCTGAGCGAGGGCGAACGCAAGAGCCTGGAAAGTGCGCTGGCCGGGCAGGCGCAGCCGCCCGGATCGCACGATGCGCATGGCCTGCTGGCCATCCTGGCCGATCGGAAGGTCCAACTGCTGGCGCTGATCTATGCCCTCGCCCTGTCGAGCTCGACCACTTTCATCCTCTCCGGTCCCGCCATCCTGATGGAACGCACCGGCTGGAAGCTGGGCGATGTCGGCACCCTGATCAGCCTGGGGGGCCTTGCCGCGGCAATCATGATGCTCTTCGCCGGCTGGTTCACCGACCGGCGCGGCGAGCGTTTCGGCGCGCTGTTCTTCGCCTTCGTGCTCGACAGCCTGGGCTATCTTGCGGTGGTGCTGGCACCGGTGCCATGGATTGTTGCCGCCGGTTTCATCGTCAGCCAGATCGGCCGCGGCATGCATTCCACCGCGCAGGTCGCCATCTGGGCCGACCTGCTGAAGAATCGCCGCATGGCGATCGGCGCAGCGGCGATCTCCACCCTTGCCAACCTTGCGACCTGGCTGTTGCCCATCGGCTTCGGCGCAATGAAGGACGCGACGCACAGCTACACCGCCGGGCTTTGGTTGATGCCTTTGTTCAACGTGCTGGCGCTTGCCGCCGCGATTCCGCTTTACCGGGGCGTGCGGGCCGGAAAATAGCCGTTGGCAATCGCCGTAACGATCCCCAATTCAGCCGATAACAATTGCAATTCGCGCGCAAGGCCAGCATGAGCGCGCGCAACACAGCATCTCAGGAGCAAGTCACGTGAGCGAAGCCTATATCATCGATACCGTCCGCACCCCGCGCAGCATCGGCAAGATGGGCAAGGGCGCGCTCTCGACCATGCATCCCGAGCACCTCTCAGCCGCCGTCCTCGCCGAACTGCGCGACCGCAACCAGCTCAACACCGCCGAAGTCGACGACGTGATCTGGGGCGTTTCCGCAGGCATGGGGCTTCAGGCCGGCGACATCGGCCGCAACGCCGCGCTCGATGCCGGCTATGACCAGAAGGCCGGCGGCGTCACGCTCAACCGCTTCTGCGGCTCGTCGATTACCTCGACCAATTTCGCCGCCGCCATGATCATGGCCGGGGCGCACGATTGCGCCATCTCGGGCGGCATGGAGATGATGAGCTACGTCAACTGGTACGGCATGGAAATGCACAAGGCCGGGCTCGGCGGCGGCGGCATGGGCACCAAGAACCCGCGCCTCCAGGCCAAGCACCCGCAATCGAACCAGGGCGTCTGCGCCGATGCCATCGCCGCGATGGAAGGCATCACCCGCGAGGAGCTGGAGCAGTTCGGCCTCGAAAGCCAGCGCCGCGCCGCCATTGCCCTTGCCGAGGGCCGGTTCAACAAGTCGACCATGGTGGTGAGGGACGACGAGGGCAACGTGATCCTCGACCATGAGGAATACCCCCGGCCCGACACCACGGCGGAAGGCCTCGCCCAGCTCAAGCCCGCCTTCGAGATGTTCCTCGACATGCCTTCGGCCGAGGGCCAGAAGACCTATCGCCAACTGATCAACCAGAAGTATCCCGATGTGGACATCAAGCCGATCCACCACGTCGGCATCAGCTCGGGCGTGGTCGATGGCGCCGCCGCCATCCTGCTGGCCTCCGAAGGCTATGTGAAGCGCACCGGCATGAAGCCTCGTGGCCGCGTGGTCGCCATGGCCGAGATGGGCGACTGCCCAACGCTGATGCTCAACGCCCCGGTCCCCGCAGCGCAGAAGGTGCTGGCGCGCGCCGGACTGACCAAGGACCAGATCGACGTCTGGGAAATCAACGAGGCTTTCGCCGTCGTTGCCGAAAAGTTCATCCGCGACCTCAAGCTCGACCGCGCCAAGGTGAACCCCAACGGCGGCTCGATCGCGCTGGGCCACCCGATCGCCGGCACCGGCGCGATCTTGATCGGCACTGCGCTCGACGAACTTGAGCGCACCGGCGGCCGCTATGGCCTGATCACCATGTGCGCCGCCGGCGGCATGGCCCCGGCGATTATCATCGAACGGATCTGATCGGCATCCGATGCGAGATTGCACCCGCATGCAAATTGCGGGTGCATTGAGACCGCTACCCCGCTAAGACCTTGGCGGGGATGAAGCGGGAGGACGCTGCATGGGCGAAGGGGACCAGGCCGAGTACACGCATGAGTTGAGGCGCGATATCGGCCTCAAGATCAATGTGGTCACCCGCATGCTGCGTAACCGGTTCGACCGGATGGTGGCTGCGCTCAACATCACGCGCTCGCAATGGACGATGATCGTGGTCGTGGCCCGCCAGCCCGGCGCGACCCAGCGCAGCATCGCCGAAGCGCTGGACATGTCGGAAGCGTCGGCGGGCCGATTGATCGACCGTCTGTGTTCGGAAGGCCTGCTCGAGCGGCGGGAACGCTATGACGATCGCAGGGCTCGCGCGGTCTATATAACCAAAGCGGCCGAGCCGCTTCTCGACAAGCTGGCCGATGTGGCCCGCAGCGGTGA
Source organism: Novosphingobium sp. (assembly GCA_041911195.1). Taxonomy (GTDB): domain Bacteria; phylum Pseudomonadota; class Alphaproteobacteria; order Sphingomonadales; family Sphingomonadaceae; genus Novosphingobium. The sequence continues at coordinate 15,565 of JAYRPK010000201.1, forward strand.
AGACAGCGTCTTTCGCGGCTTTTCCCTGGAAGAGCTGGAAAGCTTCAAGAACTATCTCGACCGGGTCTACCGCAACATCAGCTGACGCCGCAGTCCGCCCAATAAAGAAGGGCGGCGCTTTCGCACCGCCCTTCATGGTCCACCGCTAGGAGGGGGATGGGGTTAGCGGCGGTTCAATTCACGCTTGGTCAGGCTGGTGGCGATCTTGCCATCGACCACGTTCAGGGTCGACGCCGGAACGACGACCAGCTTGCTGTCGAGGATCAGTTCGGCGTCGCCATTGGCCCGGACGCGATAGATCGACGCGATGCGCTTGCCATCGGGGCCATAGAGCATGCGGCCGGCGGTCGCGGTCGGAGTGGCGGAAACCGCTTCGGCGCCGGCGCGAACCTGCTGGTTGGCTTCGGCGGCAAATACGACCTGCGGCACCACGGCGAGCGTGGCGACAGTGGCGAGAAGAGCAAAGGGAACAAACTTGGACATCATGAATCTCCGTATGCGGGAATCAAGCGTTCCCGGTGACGGTGTGCAGGTAGGATATGCTTACCTAGGTTTCAATTGCATTCTTTGCAATTCTAAGCGCGTTTATTGCAACTGCGGAACCTGTGGATTGTAATCCTATCGCAACCAATCGCTTGACCACGATTCGTGCGAACACGCGCTCCAAGGTTGATCCCGCGCTCATTTCCGCGCAGGACGAACGCGAATGGGATGCCCTGCGGCATCTCCAGCAATGCAAAGAGGGAAATCCGGAAATCATGGCAACCAAGGTAATGCAGGGCGTTCGCATTCTCGAAGTGGCGCAGTTCACCTTCACACCGGCGGCAGGCGCGATCCTCGCCGATTGGGGCGCGGACGTGATCAAAGTGGAACACCCGGTGCGCGGCGATACCCAGCGCGGCTTCCTCAACATGGGCGGCGTCAAACTGGACCCGCTGCGCCACACCCTGATCGAACACCCCAACCGCGGCAAGCGTAGCATAGGCATCGACCTCGCCACGCCCGAAGGCCAGGAAGTGCTCTATGAGTTGGCCAGGACCTCCGACGTATTCCTGACCAACTACCTCCCGCAGGTCCGCCAGAAGAACAAGTTCGACGTCGAGCACATCCGTGCGGTCAACCCCGACATCATCTACGCCCGCGGCTCGGCGCTGGGCAACAAGGGGCCGGAGCGCGAGATCGGCGGCTTCGACGGCACCTGCTTCTGGTCGCGCAGCGGCATCGCCCACGCCATGAGCCCGGCCGAACTCGATGGCCCGCTGGGCCAGGGCATGCCGGCCTTCGGCGATTCCATCGGCGGCATGTTCATCGCCGGCGGCATCTCGGCCGCGCTGTTCCACAAGAAGAACACCGGCGAGGCGGTGGAGATGGACGTCTCGCTGCTCTCCTCGGCCTGGTGGGCGCAGGGCGCGCTGCTGGCCCAGGTCATGGAAACCGACCAGTACAGCCCCAATGCCATGCCCAAGTCGGGCAGCTCGGGCGTCAACCCGTTCATGGGCAACTTCCGCACTTCCGACGGCGGCTGGATCAACCTGTGCATCCTCAGTCCCTCCAACATCATCCGCGACACTTTCGAGCACCTCGACCTGCCCGAACTGGCCGACGACCCGCGCTTCTCCGAGCCGCTCAAGCTGTTCGAGAATGCCCTTATCGCCGGCGGCTACATCGCTGACTCGTTCGCCAAGAAGCCCTTCGCCTACTGGCGCCAGAAGCTGAAGACGATGAAGGGTCAGTGGGCGCCAATCCAAACCGTGCGCGACCTGCTGACCGACGACCAGACCATTGCCAACGACATGATCATCGAAGTCGAAGGCGCCGACGGCGGCAAGCCGCTCAAGCTGGTGCGCGGCCCGGTGCAGTGGAACGGCGAACCGCTCGAAACCACCCGTGCCCCGCAGGCCAGCGAGCACACCGAAATCGTGCTCATGGAAATGGGCATGGAGTGGGATCGCATCGAGGAACTCAAGGCCAAGGGCGCAATCGCCTGAGGCCAGGGTTCAGCCAGGGAGAGGCTGGAACGTGACGCAGATCCTGAAGGGCATAAAGGTCGTCGAGGTCGCCCAATTCGTCTTCGTGCCCGCCACTGGCGCGGTGCTGGCCGAATGGGGCGCCGACGTGATCAAGGTGGAGCATCCGGTGCGCGGCGACGCGCAGCGCGGCATGCGCCAGATCGCCGGGGTCACTTTCGATCCCGTGGTCAACCCGATGATCCAGCACCCCAACAAGGGCAAGCGGAGCATCGGCATCGACGTGTCGAGCCCCAAAGGCCAGGAGGTCATCTACGAGCTGTGCAAGGACGCGGACGTCTTTCTGACCAACTACCTTCCTGCCGCGCGGCAGAAGCTGAAGATCGACCTCGAGCACATCCGCGCGGTCAATCCCAACATCATCTTCGCCCGCGGCAGCGGCTACGGCAACAAGGGCGAGGATCGCGATCGCGGCGGCTATGATGCCACCGCATTCTACATCCATAGCGGGGTCGCCCATGCGCTGACCCCGCAAGAGTTCGATGTGCCGCTGACCATGGGCATCGGCGGTATGGGCGATTCGCAGGCGGGGATGTATCTGGCGGGCGGGATCGCCGGTGCGCTTTTCCATCGCGAGCGCACGGGCGAGGCCACCGAAGTCGATGTCTCGCTGCTCTCCACCGCCATGTGGATGTCGGGCATGGTCATCGCGCCATACCTGCACAGCGGCCAGCAGATGCGCGTTGGGCTGCCGCAGGCCGGCGGCTCGGCCTGGAATCCCTTCATGGGCCACTTCCCCACCTCCGACGGCCGCGCCATCAGCCTGTTCATCATGGTGCCCGATCACTACATCAAGGACACCTTCATCCACCTCGGCCTGCCCGAGGCGGCGGAGGACCCGCGCTTTGCAACCGGCGCAAAGCTCACGGAAAACAGTGCGCTTGTCAGTGAGATGATCACCCAGGCATTCGCTTCCAAGCCCTTCGATTACTGGCGGGAGCACCTCAAGACGATGAAGGGCCAGTGGGCGGCGGTGAACAGCTTTCTCGACCTCGGCGACGACCCGCAGGCCATCGCCAACGACGCCTTCTACAATGTCGATCCGATCGACGGTTCGGCGCCGCTCAAGGTGGTCCGCTCGCCGGTGCAGTTCAACGGCGAACCCGCCTCCACCCCGCGCGCTCCGGAGGCTTTCGAGCACACCGAGCAGATCCTGCTCGAACATGGTCTTGATTGGGACCGGATCGAGAGCCTAAAGGCCGCCGGTGCAATTGCCTGAAAAGGCCACGACAGAGGAATTCGAACATGAAACCCGGTACCCGTTTGAAGAGCGCAGCCTGCGACACCGAAGTGATGGTCATCCGCACCGGCGGTGGCCAGATCGAATGCGGCGGCGCGCCGATGGGCGAGGCCAAGGGCTCGGCGGATCTCAGCGCCGATTTCTCGGCCGGCACCCTGATGGGCAAGCGCTATGTCGATGCGGACGGCCAGTACGAGCTGCTCTGCGTCAAGCCCGGCAAGGGCTCGCTGTCGGTCGATGGCGTGGCGCTCGTCGTCAAGGACGCCAAGCCGCTACCCGCTTCGGACTAAGAAATGAACATAGCCCTGCTTCTCGAGATGGCGGCCGAGGCCGCCCCCGACCGCGTTGGCGTGGTCTGCGACGGCAAGCGTTGGACCTATGGCGAGCTGCTGACCGCAGCGCGCGGTGCGGTCGAGGTGATCCAGGCCAGCGGTGCGACCCATGTCGCGCTGCTCGACGAATCGAGCGAGGCGGCGGTCGTCGCCCTGTTCGGCGCGGCGCTGGCCGGCGTACCCTATTGCCCGCTGAACTATCGCCTCGCGGATGAGGACCTCGCCGCGCTGCTGGACCGGATCGCCCCGTCGCTGGTGGTGGGTGACGTTTCACGCGTCGAACGCATAGCGGGAAGCCAGGGCCACACGACCTATTCGCGGGCGGACTTCGTTGCGAAAGCCCAGGCCGCGACCATCGACGAGGACGCGTTCTACGACCTTGGCGAAGGCATCGCCGTGCAACTGTTCACCAGCGGCACGACTGCGGCGCCCAAGGCGGCGATCCTGCGGCACTCGAACCTGCTGGGCTACATTCTCGGCTCGGTCGAATTCGCCAGCGCGGATGAGGACGACGCCGCCCTCGTGGTGGTGCCGCCCTATCACATCGCCGGCATCTCGGCGCTGATGAGCTCGATCTACGCGCAGCGCCGCATCGTCATGCTGCCCAATTTCACGCCAGAAGCCTGGCTCGACCTGGTCTCCGCCGAGAAGATCACCAACGCCTTCGTCGTGCCGACCATGATGACGCGCATTGTCGCGGCCATGGATAAGGGCCATGCGGCCGATACCTCCACGCTGCGCGCGGTCGCCTATGGCGGCGGCAAGATGCCGCTGGAAGTGATCCAGAAGGCCATGTCGCAGTTCCCGCACACCGGCTTCACCAATGCCTACGGCCTGACAGAGACCAGCTCGACCATCGCGCTGCTCGGCCCTGACGATCACCGCGCGGCCCTCGCCTCCGAGGACCCCAAGGTCCGCGCGCGCCTGACTTCGCTCGGCCAGCCCCTCCCGACCGTGGAAATCGAGGTTCGCGACGAGGACGGCAAGGTCCTCGGCCCCGGCGAGCACGGCGAAATCTACGTGCGCGGGGAGCAGGTTTCGGGCGAGTACAAGGAAAAGAGCGCCCTCACCCCCGACGGCTGGTTCCCCACCCGCGATGCCGGCTACATGGACGAGGACGGCTACATCTTCCTCTCCGGCCGTGCGGACGACGTCATCGTGCGCGGCGGCGAGAACATGTCGCCCGGCGAGATCGAGGACGTGCTGCTCACCCACCCGGCGATCGCCGATGCCTGCGCCTGCGCGGTGCCTTCGGTCGAATGGGGCGAATCCGTCGGCGTGGCCCTAGTGCTGCACGACGGCCACCTCGAGCCCGCCGAGGACGAGATCAAGGAACTGATCCGCGCCCGCCTGCGCTCGAGCCGGGTGCCCGACAAGGTGCACTTCGTGAAGGAGCTGCCCTACAACGAAATGGGCAAGCTGCTGCGCCGCGAGGTAAA
>JAYRPK010000202.1:0-8137 GCA_041911195.1 Novosphingobium sp.
CCCAACCCGCCGAAGCCCGCGTCGCCCTGTTGCGCGATGCCGTGACGAAGTTGACCGATGCGAACCTGTTCATCCCGCTGGGCCAGCCGGTGCGCTGGTCGCTGGTCGGCGGCGACGCAACCGGCTTTGCCCCCAATCGCATGGCCTATCATCCCTTGATGCCGCTGGCCCTGCTCCCCAAATAGAAGCGCCTCGGGCCGGATCGCGGCCCCATTTGGGATTTTTGCCCGATGAACCGTCAATCCACCATGCGCGATTTGACCGCCCAGTTGCCGCTGGGCACCGATCCCCAGTCGGTCAGCCGCAGGCTCGAAGCGCTCGAACAACTGCTCGAAGGCATGTTCGTCGTGCCGGTGATCAACCGGCGCGTCGGGCTCGACGCCGTGCTCGGCCTGCTGCCGGTGGCGGGCGATACGATCGCCGCGCTGCTGGGCCTCTACTTCGTCTGGGAAGCGCGCAACCTGGGCATGAGCAAGTGGCAGCAGGCGCGCATGATCGGCAATGTCGGGTTCGATTGGCTGATCGGGCTCTTGCCCTTTGCCGGCGACGTGGCCGATTTCCTGTTCCGCTCCAACACCCGCAACCTGCGGATCGTGCGCCGCCATCTCGATCGCCACCATCCCGGCACGCGAACCCTGGACGGCGCGAAGCTGTCGCCCGCCGGAGCGCGCTGACATGGCCTGGCGCGCCTTGCCGTTCGCCCTCGTCCCGCTGGCCGCGCTGGCCCTGTCCGGCTGCGGCAGCAGCGAAGGCCAGTCCGGCCCGGGCGGCGTCACCCAGGGCGAGGCCAAGGCGCTCGACGAGGCGGCCGAGATGATCGAAAAGCAGCGCCTGCCCGAAGACGCACTGCGCACCCCTTCGCCGACCCTGTCGCCCGCACCGTCCGCTCCGGCCAAATGACGCTTGCCATCGCTGCCCTGAGCGGCAAGAGGCAGCCTTCAATTTGGCAAGGGCGAACAGAGCATGAGCGAATGGGACAGCTGGATCGGACGGGAAGAGCTTCGCGGCGACCGGGTCGATAGCGGGCACGCGACGCGCTGGCTGGCGACGCTCGACCGCGATACGGCCTCGGGCAACACGGTGCCGCAGGGCTTCCACTTCTGCCTCTGCCTGCCCGACGCGCCGACCGCGAAGCTGGGCACCGACGGCCACCCCCTGCGCGACGACAGCCCGGACAGCTTCCTGCCCCCCGTGCCGCTGCCGCGCCGCATGTGGGCATCGAGCAAGATCGAGTTCCTCCAGCCGCTGCATCTTGGCGAATCGGTGGAGCGCAAATCGCGGGTCCAGTCCGTTACAGCCAAGCAGGGCGGCTCCGGCAGCCTCGTCTTCGTCGACGTTGCGCATGAGACCAGCGGCGAGAGCGGTATTGCCGTGCGCGAAGTGCAGAGCCTGGTCTATCGCGAGGCTCCGCCCGCCGGCTCCCCCCCGGCCCCGCCGGCTCCCGGCGAAGGCAAGTTCGACCCCGCCGGCTGGGACGCCCACCGCGCGCTGGTCCCCAGCGAGCCGCTGCTGTTCCGCTACTCGGCGCTGACCTTCAACAGCCACCGCATCCACTATGACCTCGCCTACGCCATGGGCGAGGAAGGCTATCGCGGCCTCATCGTCCACGGTCCGCTGACCGCGACCCTGCTGCTCGACCTCGCCCGGCGGCAACTGGGCGACAACGCGCTGAAGAGCTTCGCCTTCCGCGGCCTGACCCCGGGCGTCTGCGGCGAGGAACTGCACCTGGTGATGCGCGGCGCGGGCGAGGCGATCGAGCTGGCGGCCTTTGCCAGCGATGGGCGGCAGGTGATGAGTGGGACGGCTTCGGGTTGAGTGCGAGGTGGGGGGTCGCTTAGTTTGACACAAACGTTTGTGTCGTATGTATAGTCATCGTCCCACCGTTAAACCCGACTCCAATAGGCGGCGTCATTACCCTTTTTCCCAAAGCATCCGAACAATTGATTGGCGGGATGTTTACTGAACGAATGGATCGACAGCCAATGGCCGTGCCATCGCGATTCACCCGGTATTCAAACTCTGCATCATAATTGAGCCCGACTTGAGTCGAGGCAGAAGATGACGAATTGGCAAGGCGAATTCGAGACGCCCATTGCCCATTCGTCGTGAACCCCTGCGCATTCTTGGCTGGCTGAAATCGACCGTTTCTCATCAGTTGGGCACAAATGGTGTCATCTATTCGCCGATTTCCGCTTGATTGATCAATTGAGCAACGAACAGGAGCCCCTGACCTATCGACTGAAACATGGAAGACAACAACATCGCTCTTCTGTTCGCCAAGAGCGCCAGCGGGGAAATCTTGAGGCCTTATCCAATCAGCAGGGTTTCCCCAAGGAAGAGCCTCTGAAGCAGAAGCTACGTCTCCACCACCAGCCAATAGTAAAAGCAAGTAGATCACTTTGGTATACTCCCTATCTCGCGGCGTGAGCATATGGCGATCTACCTTACTCCGCAATATCGTGAGAGAAAATCTAAGTCTGGGTCGTTGCCTGACTACCCCGCCACCTGCACATCAAACGCAAACCAAGCGCCGTGGCTGTAATCGTACAGCTGCACCTGCCCCGCAGTCACATCCGCCGCGTAATGGCTCGCCGAGGCCCGATCATAGCCCCTCGCCTTCGCGCCCTCCACTTCCAGCGACACGAAATTGTTGTCCCCGGCATCGTAGAGCTCGGGCAAGGTGGCGACGAACTGCGCGCCTCGGTCGCCATCGTAGCCCTGCAATTGGTTACCGCGCGCCTCGGCGGCGATCTCCAGGTCCTGGCCGGACCAGTGGTCGTGGATGCCGGCGACCTTGCGGCCGGAGATGAAGGCATAGGCGGCGGCAGCGACGATCGCGCGAGTGTGGGGAGCCATGGGGCGAACTGGCATTGGGGTGGGGGGGAATGCAAGGTGAATTAACAATATGCCCCGTCACTATGATCCGTTCGTGGTGAGGAAGGACCGAAGTTGAAGACTGAGGGCCTGTCTCGAACCACCGATAGCGCAGCGTATGGTGGTTCGAGACGGACCTTCGCTTCGCTCTGTCCCTCCTCACCACGAACGGATTTGGTTATTCGGCTTGGCCTAATCGAAACTCACTTTCCCCCGCCCGGCCTTGACCGAGCCGCGCAGCTTCTTGCCCTTGAGCCGCTGCTCCTTGCCCACCCGGTTGAGCCTGCTCTTGGCGCGCTTTTCGGGGAGTCTCTGGGCCGCTTCCAGCAGTTCGGCGAGGCGCCGCCGCGCGTCCTCGCGGTTGGCTTCCTGGGTGCGATAGGTGCGGGCGGTGAGCACCAGTTCGCCCCGGGCAGTCATCTTGCTGCCCGCCAGTTGCTTCAGCCGGTGGAACACCTCCGGGGCCAGGCGCAGGGCGAAGACGTCGAGCCGCAGTTGCACTGCCGTCGCCACCTTGTTAACATTCTGCCCGCCCGGCCCGGCCGAGGCGATGAAGCTCTCGGTGACGAGGTCCATGGCGCGGGCGACAATGTCATCCATCGGTGAAGCCGAGAGCCACGAAATCGGCAGGCAGGGGCGCCGAGGCCTCAATCGGCGGCTTGCCCTCGCGCTCGATGGTCAGCCCGGCGGCGTGGAGCATGGTGCGCGGCGCACCCTTGCCGTCCCCGTAGATCGGATCGCCCAGCAGCGGCAGTCCGAGCCCGGCCGCGGCATGAATGCGGATCTGGTGGGTGCGGCCGGTCTCCGGGCGGAATTCGATCAGGGTGAGATCACCCACTTCAGCCAGCTTGCGCCAGTGGGTGACGGCCGGCTTGCCCTTTTTCGCCGGGATCATCCGCCAGCCCTCGCTGGCGCTGCTAATCTTGGACAGCGAGAGCGAAATCGTCCCCTCCTCCCCCTCCGGCGCGCCCCTCACGATGCCGAGATAGCGCTTGCCGACCTTGCGCTCCTCGAAGGCGCGGGCGAAGCGCTTCAGCGCCTTGGGATTGCGCGCCAGCAGCAGGCAGCCGGAGGTGTCGCGGTCGAGCCGGTGGACCGGGGCGGGCGCCCGCTGGAAGCCGAACTTCAGCGCCTCGATATGGTCCTCCAGGCTCTCACCGCCCGCGCGGGGTCGGTCCAGTGGCAGGCCGGCGGGCTTGTCGATCACCAGCGCTTCGGCGTCTTCGTGGAGGATGGAAAACTTGCTCACGCGACGGCCGCTGCGATGCGCCGCATGGCCTCCTGCAGCTTGGCCTCATCCGCCGCAAAGCTGATCCGGAAGCCGCTCTTGCCCCCGAAGGCCGAGGCCTGCACCACCGCCACGCCATGGTCGAGCAGTTGCATCACCAGCGCCTCGTCATTGCCGAAGCGGCCCATCAAGGGCTTGGCGTCGATCATGCAGTAGAAGGCCCCGTCCGGCACCGGAGTTGAAAGCCCGGGGATCGCATTGATCGCCGAGACCACCATGTCCCGCCGAGCCCGGAACCGTTCGCGCCAGTCGAGCAGAAACTCCTGCGGCCCTTCGAAGGCAGCCACCGCCGCCGCCTGGCTGACCGAGGCCGGGTTGCCCGAAGAGTGCGACTGCAGCTTTTCCATGGCCGAAATCAGCCACTGCGGCCCGGCGGTGACGCCGATGCGAAAGCCGGTCATGGCATGGCTCTTCGACACGCCGGAGACGGTCAGCACGCGGTCGGCAAGTTCGGGGGCGAGTGCGGCCAGGGTGGCGTGCTGCTGGCCGGTGTAGATCAGCGGCGCGTAAATATCGTCGCTTAGCACCAGCACCTGCGGATGGCGGCGCAGGACTGCCGCCAGCTCCAGCAGCATCTCCGCCGGATAGGTCGCGCCGGTGGGATTGCCGGGGCTGTTGAGCATCAGCCAGTTGGTGCGCGGGGTGATCAGCGCCTCGACGTCGCCGGCGGTGAAGCGGAAATTGTGCTCGGCATGGGTAATCAGCGGCACCACCGAGCCGCCGGCGAAGCGGATGATCTCGGGATAGCTCACCCACCAGGGCGCGGGGACGATGACTTCGTCGCCTGGGCTGACCGTCGCCAGGATCGCGTGGAAGATCGCCTGCTTGCCGCCGGCGCTGACCGTGACCTGGCTGGTGGGCACCTCGATGCCGAGATCGCGGGCGAAGTGCAGCGCTGCGGCTTGCTTCATCCGCGCGGTGCCGCCGACGGGCGTGTACTTGGTGTCGCCCACGTCCATCGCCGCCTTGGCTGCCGCGATGACATGGGCGGGGGTGGCGAAGTCCGGCTCTCCGACCGAAAGCGAGATGATGTCGCGGCCTTCGTGGCGAAGTTGCGTCGCGCGGTCGGTCATCGCCGTGGTCTGCGAGGGGGCGATACGCGAGAGAGCGGTGGAGGTGCGTGTCATGTCAGAAGCCTTGCAGCAGTGAGCCCGCGTAGAGCGTTGCCGATGAAGAAACCGTTGGCGAGATCGTCCAGCGTCAGTTCCGCCTCGCGCGCCTTGCCCTGCTCGATCAGCGAGCGGCGCAGGACGCCGGGCAGCAGGCCGAGCGAGAGCGGCGGGGTGAGCAGCATGCCGTCGCGCTCAACGAAAATGTTGGTGAAGCTGCCTTCGGTGACGAGGTCGTCGTCGCGCAGGAATATGACCTCGTCCGCCCCGGCCTCGCGCGCGGCGGCCAGCGCCTGTTCGTACATCCCCCGGTCGCTCTGCTTGTGCCTGAGGCGCCAGTCCCCGGCATCGACCGGCAGGCGCAGCACCGCGCAGGTCGCCGGATCGGGCAGCGGCGGCGGCATGTCCGCAAGCTCCAGGCAGTATGCGCCCGAACGCGCCACGGCGAGCCGCAGCTTCGCCGGCTTGTCCGCATCGAAGCACAGCGCCTGAATGGCATTCCTCACCGCGTGCCGGTCGAACGAAAAGCCCAGCTCCATCGCGCTCGCCTTGATCCGTTCAAGGTGCAGTTCGAGCAGAGGTATGCCCTGGTCAGGGGTAAAGGCCATGGTCTCGATCAGATCGAAACCGGCCGCCGATTCTCGCACGAAACCCCCTTTGACCAAGCACTCGCGCCATTCGGCCAGCCATTCGGAATCGGCGACGATCGCACCGCCAACTCCCAGCACTGCCCGCCCCTTGCCGCTTTCGCCCGGGGTGAGGCGCAAGGTGCGGATTGCCACATTGAAAGCCGCATCACCAGAAGAGTCTATCCGGCCGATGGCGCCGCAATAGGGCCCGCGCGCATCGCGTTCGACCTGGTGGATCAGTTCCATCGCGCGGATCTTGGGCGCGCCGGTGATCGAGCCGCAGGGGAACAGCGCCCGGATCAGGTCCACCGCGCCCTTGCCGGGGGGCAATTGCGCGCGCACGGTGGAGACCATGGTGTGGACGGTCGGGTAGCTCTCCAGCGTGAACAGCTTGTCCACCTGCACCGTGCCCGGCTCGGCCACGCGCGACAGGTCGTTGCGGATCAGATCGACGATCATCAGGTTCTCGGCCCGGTCCTTGGCCGAAGCGGCGAGTTGCGCCGCCAGTGCCTGGTCCTCGGCCACGTCCCGGCCACGCGGCCTTGTGCCTTTCATCGGCCTGGCCAGGGCCGCGCCGTTCCTGAGCGCGAAGAACAGCTCTGGCGAAAAGCTCAGCAGCCAGTTCGATCCGTCGAACACCACGCCGCCATGGCCGGCCCCGGCGACCGGGCGGATCGCCGCGTAGAGCGCAAGCGGATCGCCATGCCACGATCCGGCCAGCGGGAACGAGAGATTGGCCTGGTAGATGTCGCCGGCGGCGATGGCTTCGCGCAGATGTTCGAAGGCACGCCGGTATCCCCCCGGCGACAGCTGCGGTTCCAGCGGGCCGATCGCGGGCGATTCTCCCGAAGCATTGTCGCGCAGCCATTGCGGAACCTGGGCCGAAGGAATCGTCTCGAATTGCGCGAAGGCGCCGAACCACACCAGCGGCCCGTCCGCGCCCGAACGCGGTCCGGCCAGGCCCGCCAGCCGGGGCTCGAGCGCCAGGCCGGCCTCGTAGGCGATGTGTCCCGCAAGGTGATAGCCTGCGCCCGCCAGCGCCTCGACCCGGGCCAGTGCCGGCAATACCTCGTGCGGCTGGCGCGCGACGACCAGTTCCGAGGCGCCGCGATAGAGCCGGGCATCGCTCGCGCCCTGGCTGCGGGCGTCATCGAGAAGGACGAATGGTTCCGGCATGCGGGCGGCTTGTAGCCGCGCACGGTGGCGCTTGCAAAAAGCCTCTCGCGCACAACCCCGCGCCGCACTATCAAGGTCTTTCGGACAGTTAGCGGAGGCATGCCTTGGAAGACATCTACATCGGTCTGGCCGCCAACAAGGAACGGCAGGTGCTGAAGCCCGGCAAGGCAAACCGGCATGGCCTGATCGCCGGGGCGACGGGCACGGGCAAGACCGTGACTCTCCAGACCATGGCAGAGCAGTTTTCCGCTGCCGGCGTCCCCGTCTTCCTCGCCGACGTGAAGGGCGACCTGTCCGGCATCTGCATGCCCGGCAGCCACGATTTCAAGCACGCCGACGTGATCGAGGGCCGGGCCAAGGAACTGGGCATCGATCCCTTCGAATACCACGACAACGCGGCCGTGTTCTGGGACCTCTACGGAGAGAAGGGCCACCCGATCCGCACCACCATCTCCGAGATGGGCCCCCTGCTGCTCTCGCGCCTGATGGGCCTCAACGAGACGCAGGAAGGCGTGCTGACCATCGCCTTCAAATATGCCGACGACAACGGGCTTTTGCTGCTCGATTTCGAGGACCTGCAGCAGGTGCTGATCACCTGCGCCGAGCAGGCGAGCGAGCTTGCCACCAAATACGGCAACATTTCCAAGGCCAGCGTCGGCACCATCCAGCGCCAGTTGCTCGCCTTCCAGAGCCAGGGTGCCGACAAGTTCTTCGGCGAGCCGGCCTTCGAGATCCACGATTTCATCCGCTGCGATGAAAACGGCAAGGGCCTGATCAACATACTTGCCGCCGACAAGCTGATGCAGAGCCCTAAGCTCTATGCGACGTTCCTGCTGTGGCTGCTGTCCGAGTTGTTCGAGGCGCTGCCCGAGGTAGGCGATCCGGAAAAGCCCAGTCTGGTGTTCTTCTTCGACGAAGCACACCTGCTGTTCGACGAGGACGCCCCCGATGCCCTGGTCGACAAGGTCGAACAGGTCGTCCGCCTGATCCGTTCCAAGGGCGTCGGCGTCTATTTCATCTCGCAGAACCCGATCGACATTCCCGAAAAGATCGCAGGGCAG
>JAYRPK010000203.1:0-4101 GCA_041911195.1 Novosphingobium sp.
AGTGGCGTGAGGCGCCATTTGAAAAAGGCCAGCACGCCCTGCAGCCAGTCGCTCGAATGGACAAACCGGGCGATCCGCAACAATGGCCCCGGTTTCGCCAGGGGCGCAATGGCTCCGGCGAACCTGCCCTGCCACATCAGCCGCGCGATGTCGGTCATCTTCATTTCCTGGCCGAGCCCGAGCGCGGTGAACAGGAACAGCAACAGGAACAGCACCGTCGACATGTAGGGGTCGGTCGCAATTGCGCTGGTCCAGCTGTTCGCGAAATCGGGAAGGAAGGCGTTGGCGGTATTCTCGATCAGATTGGCATTGGTGCGCGCATCGACTGTGCCGACCAGCCACCTGAGTGCCCCGATCGAAGGCCAGGCCGGTTTCAGGGCAATCAGCACAACCATCCAGAAACTGGCGAAATACCAGAAGCGGCGCATCTTGATGCGATCGCCCAGCGCCAGCATGCGATCGCTTAGCGCCGCTTCGCTCGCATCGTCGTGGTATGCTTCCCGCGCCGGAGCAGCGGTGCCGCGGATGCCATCGTCGACGATGTAGCGAGGCGGCAGGTTGTTGGGTCCATACCCGTCCGTCGCAAACTGCAGGCGCTCCTCGACGCTCTTGTGCAGGCGGATCGGGGATTGCAGGAACCCCCTTTCGCGATAGCGCTTGCGATCGATCGTCGGGTCGCGGAAAATCTGCGTCCCCGGCCTGACGTGCGCCTTCACCGACTTGCCGGAATGCTTGTCCCTGAATTCGCGCTTGGGCGCATAGTCCAGCCAGGCACTAATGTAGCGCGGCTGGTACCGGTAGAAGGCGCCGCCACCGCCGCGCGAATTGTGGATGGGTCCATAGACGTTGCGAAAAGTCTCGATCCGCTCGCGGAACTCGGGAAGCAGCCGCACTCCGGCCTGCTCGGCATGTTCGACCATCCAGTACAGCGATACATAGCTCAGCGATTCGTCCGAATATCCGCCGCCGACGTCGGAATGCATGCCGGCGAACCACACCTGCTGCAGGCGCGGCTGCGGGCTCTTGCGATCCTCTTCGCTCTCATAGGTTTCGTCCCAGAGCAGTGGCAGGAAGGCATCGCGCTTGTCGTCGATCGCCAGGGCATGGCGAGCCGTCTTGACCCTCCTGCTCAATTCGTAATTGGGCATCGACAGGGGCCAGATCCACTCGTCGATGGCCCGGGTGATTTCCACGAGCGGGCCGCCGTAGGCTGCGACCGTATCCCACACGCCGACGAATTCGATCTCGACAAAGTGCCTGTCGGCTGCCCCATCATGCCCGCTGGTTTCACCTTCGCGCGCCTGTTTCACGAACCAGAAGCGCCACCATTCGCCCAGCCAATTGCCGCCGCACCTGGGATGCCGGGGAAAATCGCGCCGCTGGCAAAGCACGCGACGCTTGGCCCAGATCAACGCCAGCCAAAGCTCGCGTCCAAACGAAACCAACAAGTCGGTACCGGGATTATTGGTGCGAAAACACCGCCGGTATCCGCGCCACATGTCGCGGGCGCGCAAGTCGAGCTCGCTTTCCGTAATGCCATCGTACTTAACGACGCCCATCGTCACGATCAACGAGACCAGCAGGCGGATTGTATAGGCCCCGCGGCTGAAGCCGAAGGCGTAGATGCGGTCGCCCGGCCGGTAGTTGCGGCACAGGAACTTGTAGAGGTCGCGGATGTTGCGAGCGAGGCCGAACCCGAAAATCCCGCCCAGCACCGCCAGCAGCTTGAAGGCCGAAGTGCCCACGCCATTGTCGTAATAGGCGACCTGCACGTCTGAATGCGCATCGGGCGCATTCTCGCCCTTGCGCGCGATGATCGCCTTCATCGCCGCCTTGCTGACCGGGTAACCCAGGTCCAGCGCCTCGTAGAGGCGCCAGACATTGGTCTTCTGCAACTTCGAGCTGCTGTTTCCGGTACCGTCCGAAAACAGCAGGATGCTCTTGCGCGGCGGCGAGGCAGGCGCTTGCGGGTTGAGACCATCCATGACGACCGGCTTCCCTGATTCCCGAGAACGGAGACTGAAGCCGGTGGCGCGACTAGACAAGCGATTTCGGCGCGCGCCTGAAGACAGGCTCAGACGACTGTCCGACGCCGGATCGTGCAAGTTTCGCGACCACGCGGTAACGCTTCGCCGCAAGTCCTTTGCAACCATTCGAGGAGCAGGAGAAAGTCCCCCCACGGTTCGGGAAGGAATAAATCATGAGGGTGTTTGCGGTTCTTTTCGCACTGGCGCTTGTCGCCTGCGGCACGCCGGAGGCGGCTACGGCCAAGTCCGCCGAATGGCTGCGACGCGATCGCGAAATCATTCGCCAGATGAACCTGCGCGAACTGCGCAAGGTCCGGCAGCGCGACGCGCGGTATGCCGCGCATAACCGGCGAGTCCGCTCCGAGCAGGCAGCCTATGCCCACCGCCGCGCGGCCTATGAACGCGAAATGTCGGCCTATGAACAGCAGCGGCGCAGCTATGGCATCCGCCTCGCGGCCTGGCGCCGGGACGTGGCCGACTGCCGGGCCGGGGTGCGATCCGCCTGCGGGCGTTGACGGCCAGGCGACATGCCGAACGGCGCGGTAACCTTGTGCGGCAAGCACTGCGAAACCGGTTTCGCAATAGCCCCGGGCATTCGCGACGGGGGACTGACGATGAAGGCCTGGCTATTTTCGGGCATGCTGGCGGCGCTGGCCGTTCCCGCCTTGGCCCGGGCCAGTCCCGAGGCGCCTAGCACGCCCGAGGAACTTGAGGCCGACCGGGCCTATATCCGCAGCCTCAACCTTCGCGAACTGGCCTATGTCCGGCAGCGCGATGCCGCGCGGGCGCAGCAGCAGGAAGCCGGCCGCGAGGCGCAAGAACAGTATGAGGCGGCCTACGACGATTATGTGCGCAGCCGCTCCGACTATCTGAGCAAGCGCAATTCCTATGAAAACGCGATGGACGACTATGTCGAACAGCGCCGCAGCTATGAATCGAAGATAGCTGCATGGCGAAGCAATGTGGCCGCTTGCCGCGCTAGGCAGGAGTCCGACTGCTAGAGCATCCTGCGGAGCTATGGCGTGTTTCGCCGGCTTGGGTTAGGGAGTGCGCGAAACGCCTCCGGAGTAACCCTTGATGCGCCGCACGATCCTTGCCTGCACTGCCATGATTGCACTAGCCCTGCCCGCCACGGTGTCAGCGCGGCCGGACCGGCTACCGCCGCCGCCGCCCATGTTCCCCACCCAGACTACGCGTCCGGCGAACAGCCCGCCGCCGATTTCCCCCACCACCGGCGCGCCGATGACTCCCTATGAAATCGCCAAGGCGGAATACGACGCGGCGCTGGTGAAGTATCAGGCCGATGTCGAGAAGTGGAAGGCCGATGTCGCCGCCTGCAAGGCCGGCCAGCACGACAAGTGCGTGCGCGTCGAACGCAAGGGGCGTATCTGGTAAGAGCCGCCTTGCGGCTTTCGGCCGTGCCGCGAAAAGTTGCCGCGCGGCCGGCGTTTGGATTAGGTTAATCCTGTCGATCCCATCCGGAGCCAATGACAATGCGCCGTTTTCTGCTCGTCCCGATCGCAGCACTGATGCTGTCCGCCCCATTCGCGCTGACCGCCAAGCCGCCCAAAGCAGTGCCTCCCCCCGCACCTGCCCCCAGTGCCTCGCCCAGCATGACGCCCGAGGAACAGCGCGCCAAGCTCAATGCCGAAGAGGCCATCAGGGCGCAGCAGCAGGTGGACGAAAACGTCGCGCGCGAATTGAACAATCGCGATGCCGCGCGCGATGTGGCAGCCCGCCAGCGCGAATACGAAGCGGCGAAGGCGCGCTACGACGCACAGGTCGTGCGATACCAGGCCGAGATGGAAAAGTGGAAAGCCGATGTCGCCGCCTGCCAGGCGGGCGACCGGACGCGGTGCGCGAAGGCGCCTCAGTAGGGCTGCCGCCTCGCGGAGGGGATGGGCTTTTCCCACCGGCGCGCCCGCGCGGCCGTTTGAACCGCCGACCCAACTGTGCTGTCCTGCACCTGCCCAAGCGGCACGGCAGACAGGGGGCGCAACATGCTGAAACGCGTAGTGGTTTTGACAGCGGCGGCTGGCTTGCTCTCAGGCTGCGCCTTTAACCGCCAGTTGCG
>JAYRPK010000204.1:0-10159 GCA_041911195.1 Novosphingobium sp.
AGCTGCTGTGCTACCTCAACTTCGGTTACCTGCCGCACGAGGCGGTGATGAAGTCGATCGAGCTGCTGGGCACCTACGTGATCCCGCAGCTCCAGAAATCCGGCAAAGGCGAGCTGGCGAAGAACCTGTCGCGCCAGATCGGCGATGCGGAGAAATCGATCACCTCGCAGCTCTGGGCCATCACGCCCGAACGGCAACTGACCTGATGGCGACATTGGCGGCCTATGGCAGCCAGAGCGACGCCATGGCGGATTACTTCCGCGAGGGTGAGGCCAAAGCACTTGCCTTGGGCAATCGCGGGCCTTTGCGGCTCGGCGCGGATGGCAAGCTCGCACCGGACATTGTGGAAGCCTATGAGCGTGTCGGCTTCTACGTGTTTGAAGGCGCCATCGCTCCGGAGGAACTGGCCGAGCTGGAAGCCAACTACCGCCAGGTGTTCGAACGATTGCCGGCCGCACCCGATGCCGAGGTGGACCGGCAGGGCCGCCCGGCCATCGGCCGGGAATGCGAGCTGGGGCTGGTCCACTGGGCCAAGCCGCTCAGCGATCCGCTAGGCGGCACCGCAGCGGGGCAGGGGCGGCATCCGGTCAAGATGTTCGAGCCGGAAGCGGCAGCCGGCGCGCCGGAATGGTCGGTCTCCTCGATCCTCGCGCCGCTCTATCACTGCGAAGCGGCGCTGCGGCTCTATGGCCACCCGGGCCTGCTGGCTGCTGCCGCCACGATCCTCGGCGACGACTTCACACCGTTCCAGGAAGGCATCATCGTCAAGCTGCCGGGCGAGGGGCGCATCTTTCCCTGGCACCAGGACGGCACTACCCATTGGGGCAGGCCTGACTGGAACATGCACACCCATGGCTTCAATTTCATGCCGCAGCTCTATGGCTCGACCGCGGCCAACGGCGTGTGGATCGTTCCCGGCACGCACGCGATGGGCAAAGTCGATATCCGCGCGCTAGCCGACAAGGCCGGCAGCGACCGGTTGCCCGGGGCGGTGCCGTTGATCTGCAAGGCGGGCGACGTTGCCGTGACCAACCGGCAGGCGCTGCACGGCTCGTTCGCCAACACCAGCCCAGACATCCGCGTGACCACCAACTTCGGCTTCCTGCCGAGAAAGTCGGTCGATGGCGCCATGGGCCGCACGCACGACGGCGAGACACAGGCGAAGTTCGACGCGGCATGGATCACCAGGCGCGCCGAGGCGATCGGCTATGCTCAGGCAGCGCGGCGGCAGCGCTGGCCTGAGGAGCAGGCCTTTGCCTATCGGCCGCATGCCGATGCGGGGGCGCGGTTCGAATGGAACGCGGCGGCGCGCGAGGCGCTTCGCGATTACAACCGCTGGGATATCCGGATATAACCTAGCCGCACTGCCCGCGATGCAGCAGCTTGTGATCGGCCAGCACCAGCGCCATCATCGCCTCCACCACCGGCGCGCCGCGAATGCCGACGCAGGGATCGTGGCGGCCCTTGGTGCGGATGTCTGTCGCCTCGCCCGCGCGATTCACCGTTTCGACCGGCGTTAGGATCGAGCTGGTCGGCTTGAACGCCAGCCGCACCACCACCGGCTGGCCGGTGCTGATGCCCCCGGCGATGCCGCCGGCATGGTTGGCGAGGAACTGCGGGCCTGGCTCGCTTGGCCGCATCGGGTCGGCGTTCTCCTCGCCCGATAGCCGCGCGGCGGCGAAGCCATCGCCGATCTCCACGCCCTTGACAGCGTTGATGCCCATCATCGCGGCGGCAAGATCGGCATCGAGCTTGCCATAGAGCGGCGCGCCCCAGCCGGCCGGAACGCCCGTGGCGACGCATTGCACCACCGCGCCCAGCGAGGAGCCGGCCTGGCGGGCATTGTCGACCAGCTTCTCCCAGCGCGCCGCCGCCGCGGCATCGGGGCAGAAGAAGGGATTGCGGGCAATCTCGGCCTCGTCGAAGTTTGCCGGATCGATGGCGTCGCCACCGATTTCGGTGACATAGGCGCGGATCTCGACCTCGGGGATCACCAGCCGGGCCACTCCGCCCGCCGCCACGCGCGCCGCCGTTTCGCGCGCCGAACTGCGCCCGCCGCCGCGATAGTCGCGAAAGCCGTACTTGGCGTCATAGGCATAGTCGGCATGGCCGGGGCGATAGGCCTGGGCCACTTCCGAATAGTCCTTCGAGCGCTGGTCGACATTTTCGATCATCAGGCTGATCGGCGTGCCGGTGGTCTTGCCCTCGAACACGCCCGAAAGGATGCGGACCTGGTCGGGCTCCTGCCGCTGGGTGGTGAATTTCGACTGGCCGGGCCGGCGCGCGTCGAGGAAGGGCTGAATGTCCGCCTCGCTCAATGCAAGGCCCGGCGGGCAGCCATCGACCACCGCGCCCAAGGCCGGCCCGTGGCTTTCGCCCCAGGTGGTGAAACGCAGCAGGTGGCCGAAGGTGTTGACGCTCATCAGCGCGCTTTGTCGCCTGGAGCGCAAAAAGTCCACTTCGCAAAGTGCGCCGCCTGCGCCGCAGGGTCAGTCGATGAGAGGCGCAGGTTCTGCAGCAACGTGTCGCGAGCCCGCCTGCATCTAGCCAAAAAAGACCGCGCCGCCCAGCAGCAGCGCTATCGCGACCCAAATCGTCAGCCCGAAAGCACTCATGCCTCCCAGTGCGGCAAACAGCATGGCGCCGAATGAGACGGGGAGATTGGCCAGCGAATTGTAAATCGTGAATTGCGTCGCGGCGACCTGCGGATCGCTGAGCTGCATGCGCATCGGATTGGAGCAGATGCTGGTCATGGTCTCGCACATGCGCAACCAGCAGCTCATTGCGATGAATGCCGGCAAGGCCAGCCAGATGCTCCGCGCGTAAAGGACAAAGGCGCCCAGCAAGGCGAAGCCGATCAGCACCATGACCTGCGATCGGCGCGGGCCAAGGCGGGAGGTCATCAGACTGCCGATGCCAATGCTCGCCACCGCCATGATCAGGCCGACCGTCGCGATCGTGCTGGAATATTCGGCCGCGGTCAGCCCGGCATAGCCCAAGCCGCCGATGATCGGCCAGAAAGTAGTGAACATGCCACCGGCGGTGCGCGAAAGGCCTTGAGCGGCGAGGAGTTTCAGGCTGTCGCGCCGGACCAGCGAGACCAGCGCAATGCGCAGTATCGGCCACCAGGCCGCGACATGCCGCTCCAGATTGACCGGCGAGGCTTCGCCGCTGCTCCACGGAAAGCGTCTTTCGCCCTCCCTCTCGCGGAGCACGGCGACATAAAGCGTGATCAGCACGATCATGGGCAAGAAAAGCAGAAACGTGGTCTGGCTGCCGTAATATTGCAGCGCATAACCCGCCAGTACACCCGCCAGCGCCTGACCCACCGCCTGCCCGCCGAACATGAATGCGCTTGCCGTGCCCTGCTCCGCCTCGGGCAGGATATCGACCGCGAGGCCATCCACCGCGACGTCTTGTACCGCCGAGCCCGCGCAAATCAGGAACACGACCGTCACGATGGCATCGAGATTGTCCGGACCCGGGGCGATCGCGGCGGCAAGAACAAACCCGCCGACCATCAGCAATTGCGCCCCGAGCAACCAGGCGCGCCGTCGCCCCATGGCGAGAAAGGCGTAGCGGTCCATCGCCGCTGCGGGAATGAATTTGAAACTCCACGGCAGGTATGAAGTGGCCACAATCGCCGCGACTGCCGCCGCATTGGCGCCATTGGCGACCAGCCATGCCGGCAATGCGATCTGCGTCACCCCCAGCGGAAGCCCCTGTCCCAGATACAACAGAAAGAAGCTGAACAGTCGTAGCCCGCGGCTTTCGCTCAGGACGAGCCGCTTCGATCCATGAGCGTCAGCCATATTCGCTTCTCCCTACGCCGAACCTAGAGCAAAGTGTCGGCGTGGCAACGGGTTGCGCAAGAGAGTGCCCGGCTTGCGCAAGAGCGCCTTGTGACGGTATTGCCATGCGATGTTCCTGGTCGTCTTCCGCAACCGCAAGCGCATGGGCCTCGATGAGGAGGCTTACGAAGCCGATGCAGCCCGCATGTTGGCGCTCGCCAAGACGCAGCCGGGGTTCCTCTCGTTCAAGAACTATCTGTCCGAAGACGGCGAAGTGGTGGCCTTGTCCGAATGGGGCAGCGAGGCCGCCGCGCATGCCTGGGGCAGCCATCCCGAACATGCCGAGATTCAGGCCCGCGGCCGCCGGCACTATTACGAGAGCTATACCCTGTTCACAGCCGCCGGTCCGCATGTGAGCAAATTCGACAGGAGCCTCGATTGAGCATCGAATTCTATGGCATTCCCAACTGCGACACCGTGAAGAAGGCCCGCCAGTGGCTGGAATCGCGCGGGATTTCCCATGTCTTTCATGATTACAAGAAGGAGGGCGCGGACCCCGCGAAGCTGGCAGCCTGGGTACAGCAGGCCGGATGGGAGAAAGTGCTCAACCGGGCAGGGACCACTTTCAAGAAGCTGCCCGATGGCGACAAGCAGGGCATCGACGCGCAAAAGGCCGTGGCGCTGATGGCGGCGAACCCCAGTTGCATCAAGCGGCCGGTGGTGGAACATTCCGGCGGCCTGCTGGTGGGCTTCAAGCCCGACGAGTGGGAGCAAGCGCTGGGCTGAACGGCAGTATGCGCAAACGGCGACATGTGCACGGGGAGGCGGGTCAATGATGTTGAGCGCGCAGACGCTGACGCTGCTGGAATGGACGGCGATGGGCCTGGGGCTGGTCAACATCGCGCTGCTGATCTTCCGCACGGTTTGGAACTTCGCCTTCGGCATCGCCTCGGTCGCGCTCTACATCTTCGTGTTCTGGGAAGAGAGGCTTTACGCCGAATCGGTGCTGCAGGTGTTCTTCGTGCTGGCCCAGGCATGGGGCTGGTGGCTGTGGCTCAAGGTCGGCGGCGAGGATACGCGCGTGCCGGTGCGCTGGCTGGACTGGAACAGCCGGGCGGCCTGGCTGCTGGTGACGGCCGCGCTCAGCCTCAATCTCGGCTGGCTGATGCACAAGTTCACCAATGCCGCGATGCCCTATGCCGATGCCGGGATCACCGGCGCCAGCGTCGCCGCCCAGATCCTGCTGGGGCTGCGCCGGATCGAGAACTGGGTGTTGTGGGTGGCGATCGATCTGGCCGCGATCGCGCTTTACATCAATCGCGGGCTCTACCCGACGGCGGGGCTTTACAGCGGCATGCTGGTGATGTCGCTGATCGGCCTGCGCGAATGGATCCAGGCGGAGCGGGCGGCCCGGCAGGCGGCATGATCCGGATTTGCCTGCATGGCGCGGAAAGCACTGGAAAGTCCGTGCTCGCCGGCAAGCTTGGCTACCCCTGGGTGCCGGAATACGGCCGCGCCTATTGCGAAGAGCGCGGCACGGACCTCACCATGGACGACCTGCTCGCCATTGCCGAAGGACAGGACAGGGCCATGCACGAAGCGGCAGCGGCCGAGCCGCCCGTTCTGGTGCTCGATACCGATCCGCTAATGACGGCGGCCTGGGCGCAGATGCTGTTCGGGCAGGTTCCCGATGCGCTGATGGCCTATGCCAAGGCCGACCTCTATCTGCTGTTCGAAGCCGATGTGCCCTGGATCGGCGATGGCACGCGCTTCTTCGGCACGGCGGACGAGCGCGCCCGGTTCGCGGCGCTGGCCGAAGAGATGCTGGTCCGCGCGGGCGTTCCCTTCGTGCGCATATCGGGTGGCTGGGAGCAGCGCGAGCGGCAGGTGCGCGAAG
Organism: Novosphingobium sp.; assembly: GCA_041911195.1. Lineage (GTDB taxonomy): Bacteria > Pseudomonadota > Alphaproteobacteria > Sphingomonadales > Sphingomonadaceae > Novosphingobium. Next base: position 5,689 of record JAYRPK010000204.1, read on the forward strand.
CGATTAACCGCCTGCTTACCTAGTTCGGCTATCATGCCCGCATTGCCTGACGGCTGGACTTGCATCGGCCTGCCGGGAGATTGGAGCTATGGCGTTCGTCAAGGGATTGATACCGGGTGCACTGCTGAGCTGGATCGTGTCGTCGATCCTCGGCAGGAATCACCAGAAGGGCGATTTTCTTTATATTCACCTGTCCAACCTGCCCGGGCAATATTTCGAACAATATCAGTTCTATTGGTCGTGGCCGCTGTTCTTCTGCGCCTCGGGGCTTGCCTGGTTCGTGTTCGCCAACGTCGATTGAGCGATGCCGTCAATCGGCTGGGCGGCTCAGCTTGGCAGGATCCTGCGGCGCACGCAGCGCGCGCTTGTTGACCAGCGGCCTGGTGTAGGAGGGATCGCTTCGGCTGCGCGACGGTGCGCCATTGGCGTGGACGTCCTCGACACCGGCGAACAGCGGCACTTCGTTGCCCGGAATCGAGCCTGACCATTCCATGATGGTCATGCGGAAGGCAACCTTCCATTGCCCTTCGCGCCGCTCCAGCCGGTCGACATAACGGCCGCCGGCCAGCCAGTTGGAACCATCGCGGTTGCGCCCGGCATATTCGAAATAGGTTTCGGCATGGGCAGTATCGCCCTGGACGTCGCAATAGTGATTGAACAGGTTGTGCAGGGTGGAAGTCTGGCCAGCCTCATGTAGCGCCGCGCCGCTTTCATAGGCCTGCGCCGGTGAGCCGACCAAAGCGCCGGCATCGACCACGGCGTCCTCGTGATAGCCGGAGAGGAAGCAGTCAGAATCGAACCGGTCGATGCCGCGGCTGATGCGCTGGAGACAGTCCCAGATGTCCTGGCGGTCGGCCATGAGCTGCAGGCGTTCGGGGGAAGGGGCCATATCGGGGTTCTCCTCGCGACAAAGAGACTATTCCGCTTCTCCGGCAATTTCCAACATTTGCGAAAGGCGCGCGCCGAAGTCGTCGTGTTCCCACAGGTCCAGCGCGGCGCGCAGGGTGTGAAGGAAGCCGTGCACCACCTTGTCGCGGTGGAGCAGCGGATCGTCGGGTCCGCTTGCCGATGCAAGGTCGGGCATGCGCTGGATGAACATTGCGGTGGCGTCCATCATCAGTGCGAGTGTCAGAGTCCCTATCGCAAGGTCGAAGTGCAGGCGAAACAGCCTGGGATCGAGCTTGGCGCCACCGTGTTCCGCCAGCTCGTCGAGGAACAGGGCGAGTAGACTGTCGAGGTGGGCGTCCCACAGATCGAGATTGCCGCCCGAAAGGCCGCCGAACAGCGCGATCGCGAGGTTCATCTGCCGCACCATGCCCCAGTCCAGCAGTCCCGCCTGCAGCACCCCGTGCTCGTCGCGCCAGAACCAGGCATTGTCGATATGGGTGTTCCAGTGGGCCAGCGCGACGAAGCGCGGGTCGCTGTAGAGAAAGCGGCGGATGGCGTGATCGTGCCTTTGGAACCTGACCGCATCTTCAACAAAGCGCCTGGCGAACTCGGGGGAGGTGACGTTGGCGCGGAACAATTGCGGCATTTCCGTGAGGAAGGCGGCCGTGCGTTCGGCCTTTTCGCGTACCTCCTCGGCCGTCCAGGGCAGGGGTAGTTCAGCCTCGGCCTTGGCGGGATCGAACGGAAACAGGCGATCGGCCTCGGGTGCGAGTCGTCCTGACTGGTGCGCGGCGGCGAGGCGGGCGAGCGCAGTTACGGTCGCCCGGTAATAGTGCTCGGGATGGGCCAGCAGGTGGTCCATGTTCTTGACGTGCAACGGCTCGATGCCGCCTTCGCCGAAGACGATGCGCTGGGTGATCAGCACGCCGTTGCCGCTGCCGGGATCGAAGTCGGCGAAATAGGGCTTGGCGACGGCAACCGGAAAGGCGGGATGGCGCGACAGGTCGGCGAGGCGGACTTCGCCGTGAAGTTCGTGAGCGCGCCGGTCGCGGAAGGGATCGCCGAGGCAGCGCGAGAACTTGACGAACAGCTCGCGGTGGATCGCTGGATCGGGCCGGGCATATTCGACGGACAAGACCAGCTTGTCGCCCGAATTGCCGGCCTCGAACGGTTCGGAGCGGACAATGCGCGTGACGGCATTGTCCCTGGGGATCGCCCCATAGGCGCGAAAGGCGCTAGTCAGCCACTCGGCGCCGGCTTCTAGGAGAGCCTGCGGATCAACGGGTATTTCAATCCCGGTTGCGCCGCCCGTGGCTTCTCCGGGTTCGCAATCCTGTGCCGATTTCTCGCTCATTCGCCACCCGCCAGTATCGTATCGAGCATCGCCGCGACATCGAAGCTCTGCCATACGTTCAGGAAGTTTATGAACACGTGCAGGAAATTGAAGGCGCGCGGATTGGCTTGCAACCTTTCATCGTATGGGCCCGAAACCTGGGCCACATCAGGCATGCGAAACACGATCCGGTCCGGCGCGATCAGCGCGGAGGCAATGCCCTTTGCCGCCACGTAGAGACCCAGGTGCAGTTTGACCGTTGGCGGATCGAGCTCGGGTCCGCCGTTGTCACGCAATTCGGCCAGGAAAAAAGACAGCAATTCATCGAAATGGTCGTCCCAGACATATCGCTGGGCACCCAGCAGGCAGCCCCACAGGGCATAGCATAGGTTGAACTGGCGCACGCCGCCCCAGTCGAACAGGCCGCACTGCAAGGCGCCGGATTCGTCACGCCAGAACCAGGCATTGTCGATATTGGCGTTCCAGTGGCACAGGGCGATGAAATCGGGATCGGCATGCAGGAAGTGCATGACCTGGCGCTCATGCTCGAGAAACCGGACAACGTCCCGTTCCAGCCCGGCGATGAACACCTTGCCGGTGAGGTGGGGCGGAAACAGTTGCGGTGCGGCCGAGGCGAGTTCGGCATACTGGCCAACCATCGCGCGCAATTGCGCGGCATCATAGGGAATCTTGTCGGCGACCTCGGATGCCGCCCGGTCGAAGGGAAATATCCGCTCCAGCTCGGGCGACAGGCGCCCCGCCTTGTGCGCCCCCGCGAGCCGGGCGAGGGCGCGCAGCAAGGCGCGGTAATACTCAAGCGGGTCACCCAACTCGTGGTCCATGCACTTGACGTGCTGCGGCTCGATGCCGTCCAGCCCGAAGGGAATGACGCTGGTTATCAGCAGACCGGCGGCGTTTTGGCTGTTGTAGTCGGCAAACCAGGTGGCCGGCACGGTGACGGGAAAGGCCGGGTGGCGCGAGAGCGTGGCGAGGTGGACTTCGGTTTCCATCTCGCGGGCCTGAAGATCGCGGATCGCATCGTCGAAATCGCGCGAGAACTTGACGAACAGTTCGGTATCGAGGGCTGCATCGGGCCGGGCATATTCCAGGGTCAGGAACAGCTTCTGGCCGGTGCTGCCGCTGTGGCAGGGCTCGGCGCGGACGATCCGGGCGACGCTGTTGTCCGCCGCCAGCATGCCGAAGTTGCGAAAGGCCTCGGTCAGGAAGGCCGGTCCCGCCTCGAGCAGTGCCCGGGGGTGCGCCGGGAACTCGAGGCCGGTCGTGTCGCCACGCACCAGATCGAGAATCGCGCCTTGCGGGCCCGTCACCGGTCCGGCGGCCCGTTCGGGATCATCGACAGGGCAATGGTGGAATCGAGCGCTTCGTATTCGTGGTAGCCGATCGTCGCATAGAGCTCCGCGCGGGTCTGCATACGGTCGACCATGGGCTTGGCCCAGCCGGAATCGCGAAGGGTTTTGTAGAGTTCTTCATGTGCTTTGGCAGCAACGCGCAGGGCAGAGACCGGCCAGATCACCATCTTGTATCCCAGCGCCTCGAACTGCTGAGCCGTCATATAAGGGGTTTTACCGAACTCGGTCATGTTGGCGAGGAGTGGAACCTCAACCTCACTTGAGAATCGGGCAAAGTCGTTGGAATCGTTGAGCGCTTCCGGGAAGATCGCATCCGCGCCGGCTTCGACGTACATTTTCGCGCGGGCAATCGCCCCGCCCATGCCCTCGCGCTCAAGCCCGTCGGTGCGCGCGATGATGTAGAGATCGCGGCGGGCCTTGCGGGCGGCGGCGACCTTGGCGGCCATGTCCTCGGCCGGGGCGAGCTTCTTGTCGGAGAGGTGGCCGCACTTCTTGGGCAGCAGCTGGTCCTCGATCTGCACCGCGCCGGCGCCGGCCTCCTCGAACTTGCGCACCATCTGCATGACGTTGAGCGCCTCGCCATAGCCGGTGTCGCCATCGGCGAGGATCGGAAGCTGCGACACGCGGGCGATCTGGCGGATGAAGAAGCAGACCTCGTCGACCGTGATCACGCCCAGGTCCGGCAGGCCCATCGACGCCGTCATCGCCGCGCCCGAAAGGTACAGCCCCTCGAACCCCGCCGCCTTGGCCTGCAGCGCGGAAAGGCCGTTGTAGGCTCCGGGAAGCTGCAGGATGCCCGGCCGCTCGACCAGCTGGCGGAAGCGCTGCCCGGCGGAGGCATTGGCGAGGTTGTCGGCGACGAGATAGGTCATGGGCGCGC
>JAYRPK010000205.1:0-9191 GCA_041911195.1 Novosphingobium sp.
GACAGCAGGTCGACCACCACCTCCAGCCGCGAGGGATCGCCGATGGTCATCAGCGGAGTGCCCTCGGCAATGACGCCCGCGCTCTCGTTGATCACGGTGAGTACCGATCCGCTGGCCGGCGCGCGCACAGCAACGCCCGCCCCATCGCTCGCCCCGCTGGGCGCGGCCAGTTGTGCCGCGATCCGCGCGGCCTCGGCCTCGCTCTGGGCCAGCGCCGCCTGTCCGGTGGAAACCCGCGTGCGGTCGGCTTCGGCATGCGCCTGCGAGACGATGCCTTCCCTGGCCAGCGCCTCCGACCGCGCCCGATCGCGCCGGGCCTGATCCAGCGATGCGCGAAGGCCCGCCGTGCTGGCCCGGGCGGAGGCCAGAGCGGCCTGCAACTGCTGGCGGCTGCGCGGATCGAGGGGCGTCGAAGGCCGGCCTGACATCCGCGCGATCACCGCGCCACGAACCACCGTGTCACCCGCCTTGAGCCCGATGCGCGACAGGTAGCCAGTGACCGGCGCGGAAACGACATAGACGTCCATTGCCCGCGTCGTCCCGTCGTCGGTCACTCCGGAGGCCATGGGCCCGCGCGTCACCTTGCCCACATCGACCGGGGTCGCTTTGGGCCAGAAGGCGAAGGCCAGCCCTGCCACGACCAGGGCCGCGATCAGCAATGTCCATCGCCAGCGCTTCACCCAGCCGGGCATCAATCGCGCGCCTTCAGTACGCGGACCATGTCCAGCCGCTGGACCCGTCGGGCGACCGCCAGCGCAGTGGCCGTCGCCGCGCCGAGCACCACCACGATCGACCAGCCATAGCTGGCACGCGACGGGGCGAAGGGCAGGCGGAACAGGTCGGAGCTGAACATGGCGGTCATCAGTTTGGCCAGACCGAAGCCGATCACGCAACCGAAAGGAATGGATACGACGACCAGTAGCGCCAGCTCGCCGATCAGGACAATGCCCACTTCGCTGCGGAAATAGCCCAGCACCCGCAAGGTCGCCAACTCGTGCGCGCGTTCGGAATAGAGGATGCGGGCGCTGTTGTAGACTACGCCGACCGTGATGGCCGAGGCGAAACCGACATAGAATATGATCATCGTCAGCATGTTCTCATCGATCAACTGCTCGAACTTCTCGAACCCCGCGGTCTTCTCGCTTACGCCAAGCACCATGGGCATGTCCTTGAGCCTAATCAGTATCCGGTCGCGGGCGGCGGGATCGATCCGCACCAGCGCCGCCCCTGCGGGCGAAGCATCGCGGGCAATCGTCTCCAGCGTCGCTTCCGAGGCATAGGCGCGTTCGCCGATGAATTCATCCACCACCCTGGCCACCGCCATATCGCGCAAGGTGCGCTGGCCGCCCAGCATCTGCACCTGCACCCGGTCGCCGGTGCGCACCGCCAGTTTGTCGGCAAGCTGGCGAGTGAGCATCAGCCCTCTGGCCGGCATGGCGATCATGCTGCCATCGCTGTCGATCCGCACGCTGAGCTGCGAATCGTCGCGCGCGCTTTCGATCACCGATCGTTCGGTGCGGTTGGCATGGGTAATCTTGACCGGCACGCCGCGGATGGCCTCGACGCGCAGCACGCCGGGTATCCTTGCGAGCGAAAGGATCGCGTCATGGCTGCGCGGCTCGATGAATGTCACGGTCAGGTCCTGGCGCTGGGCGCGGAAGAAATAGGCATCGAGCATGGTTCGGCTCGAATCGATGAATTGCAGGGTCGCGAACAGCAGGCCGCCGGAAAGCGCCACGCCCAGCACCGTGATCGCCGAACGGCCCGACCAGCGCGCGATGTGCCGCGCGATCATGTTGCCGATCGCCGAAAAACCGGCGACCTGCCCCAGCCGTTCGACCGAACCCCGCCGGTAGACCGGCGGCGGCGGCGGCGACATGGCGACGGCGGGAGCCAGCCGCACGGCCGATTGTACTCCGCCCAGCGCCCCCAGCGCGGCAGCGGCGAAGGATAGCAGCGCCGCGCCCAGGAACACCTCTGGCGAGATGCGGTAGAACAGGAAGGGAAAGCGATAGTACTGCGCATAAAGCCGGGTCATCGCACCGCCCATCCAGATGCCCGCCACCGCGCCGATCAGCGTCGCCAGCATTGCGATCGCCAGGGCGAACTTCAGATAATGGCCGCCGATTGCCCAATTGGAATAGCCAAAGGCCTTGATCAGGCCGATCTGTGTGCGTTCGGTGCGGATCATCCTGCCCAGCACGATATAGACGAGGAACACCGCCACCAGCAGGAAGACCGGAGGGATCACCCGGGTCATCGCATCGAGCTGCATCAGCTCATTGTCGAGGAAGGCGTGCGACAGCTGGTCCTTGCGGCCATAGGCGCCGTTGCCGCCATAGGGGGCCAGCACGGCGTCCACCGCGCGGATCACATCCGGTTCGGAAGCGCCGCGTTCCAGGGTGATGGCCAGGGCGTTGATCGCCTCGGTGCGGTTGGTGGCGGCCTCGATGGCCCGGCGGCCGATCCATAGTACGCCGAAGCGGCGGTCATCCGGCACGATCTCGCCCGGAGCCAGGGCATAGACGTAGTCCGGGGCGAGGCCGATGCCGACAATCGTCAGGCGCAGCTTGCGTCCGTGGATGACCGCATCGAGCCGGCTGCCGGGCGCAAGGTTATTGGCATTGGCAAAGGATTCGTCGGCCACCACTTCGCCCGGCGCGCCGGGCTGGGGCAGCCGGCCCTGGCGCAAGGTCAACTGGTTGAGCCGGTTGCCGGGGCCTTCCTCGACCGAGTTGAACAGCGCGCGGACCGGGGCAGGCCGGTCCGGAAAGTCCAGCGTCGCATATTGCTGGATGCTGCCTTCCGCCTGACGCACACCCGGGATAGCCGCGATGCGCGCCACTACGCTGCGCGGCGCGCGGGTCATGCTGGCGAAGACTTCGGCGAACTGGTTGCGCGCATAATAGGCATCGCGCGTTTCGGTGAGCGAGCGATGCACCCCCAGCGACAGCACGAAAGTCGCCGTCGCGGCGGCCAGCACCAGGGCGATCGCCAGGGCCTGCCCGCGCATATGCCACATGTCGCGCAGCAGCTTGAGATCGAGCGCCTTCACCACTGGATCGAGCCCGGATCGGCCGGCTGCGCATTGCTCTCGATGCGGGCGATGCGGCCATCGAGGAAGTGCATCACGCGGTGCGCCATGGCGGCGATCCCGGCGTTATGAGTGATGATCACCAGAGTCGTGCCAAGGTCGCGGTTGGCCTGGGCGAGGGTTTCCAGCACCCGCACGCCAGTGGCGCTGTCGAGCGCCCCGGTCGGCTCGTCGCACAGCAGCACGCCAGGCTGCTTGGCGATGGCGCGCGCCACCGCGACCCGCTGCTGCTCGCCGCCCGAAAGCTGGGCGGGATAGTGATTGCGCCGTTCCTCCAGGCCGACCAGGGCCAGGGCTTCGCCGGCGTCCATCGGATTTTCGGCAATGTCGGTCACCAGCCGCACGTTCTCTTCGGCGGTCAGGCTGGGAATGTGATTGTAGAACTGGAAGATGAAGCCGACGTTCCGGCGACGGAACTGGGTGAGATCGGCATCGTCGAGGCCGGTCAGTTCCAGCCCGCCATAATGCAGCGTGCCGGACGTCGGCCGGTCGAGTCCGCCGAGGATGTTGAGCAGGGTCGACTTGCCGCTGCCCGACGGGCCAAGCAGCACCAGCACTTCGCCCGCCTCGATCGTCAGGTCCACGCCGCGCAGGGCCTGCACCTGCGTTTCGCCGGTCTGGTAGACCTTGCAAAGCTGCGAAGCGTGGAAGGCTGCGTCAGGATTGCTGGCGGCTTGGACCATGCGGGCGATCTGCTCCTGGCTTTGCCGGCGTCCCGGCTGACTGTTTGCTATCGCCTTTTGCCGATGCTGTCATTGCGCTTGGACAAGCATTGTATCCGCGGCGCGGCTCACAACCTGGCCTGGCGATATTGCCAAGTGGCTTGCCGCACCCCACGATGGCCGGATGCGCATTGCCCTTTTCGAACCGGAAATCGCCGGAAACGTCGGTGCCGTCCTGCGGCTCGGCGCCTGCCTGGGCGTGGCTGTCGATCTGATCGAGCCCATGGGGTTCGTGTGGGAGGATCGCCGGGTGCGCCGGGCCGCGATGGATTATATCGACCATGTCACGGTCGCCCGGCATGCCGGCTTCGATGCATTCAGGGCCACGGTCGCATCGCAACGGCTGGTGCTGTTCACCACCAAGGCCAGGCAATCGGCCTATGACTTCCGGTTCACGGCGGACGACATTCTTCTCTTTGGCAAGGAAAGCGCAGGCGTGCCCGTTGCCATCTCCGATGCCTGTGATGCACGCGTGCGTATTCCGATGCGGCCGCAGGTTCGCTCAATGAACCTGGCCTCGTCGGCGGCGTTGGCATTGGGGGAGGCCTTGCGCCAGACGTCCGGCCTGCCGGATTGACCAGCGGGGTGGCTGCGTTGGTCTTGCCGTAAACGGGACGGGGAGAGCGGCTCTACTCGCCGATCGTCACGGGGATCCTGCGGCGGCCGAACTGACCGACGGCATTGTCGAACCGTCCGGCGATCGCCGTCCCGCATCCCGAGCAAAATCCGCCCTGTGACAGGCTGTGGCGCTTGATCTCGTACCAGTCGCGAACGATCACCGGATCGTGGCAGTGCGGGCAGAATGTCGTGTCGCCCGCCTCGTCGTGGACATTGCCGAGGTAAACGTAATCGAGGCCCGCCTCCATCGCGATCTTGCGCGCGCGGACCAAGGTTTCGGGCGGGGTCGGCGGTGTGTCGAGCATGCGGTGGGCCGGGTGAAATGCCGAGAAGTGCAGGGGCACGTCGGGGCCCAGTTCGCGCGCCACCCATTGCGACAAGGCAGTCAGCTCCTCGTCGGAATCGTTCCTGCCCGGGATCAGCAGTGTCGTGATCTCCAGCCAGACGTCGGTCTCGTGCTTGAGATAGACAAGCGTGTCGAGCACCGGTTGCAGGTGCGCGCCGGTCAGCTTGAAATAGAAGTCGTCGGTGAAGCCCTTGAGGTCGATGTTCGCCGCGTCGATCTTCGCATAGAAATCGCGGCGGGCCTGCTCGTGCATGTAGCCGGCCGAGACGGCCACGGTCTTGATGTTGCGGGCATGGCAGGCGTCGGCCACGTCCATTGCATATTCGAGGAAAATGGCGGGATCGTTGTAAGTGAAGGCGACGCTCTGGCAGCCGTGCCTGGCGGCGGCGGCGGCGATTGCTTCGGGCGAGGCGCGGTCCATCAGCCGGTCCATGTCGCGCGTCTTGCTGATGTCGGAATTCTGGCAGAACTTGCAGGCGAGGTTGCAGCCGGCCGTGCCGAACGAGAGCACGCTGGAGCCGGGATAGAAATGGTTGAGTGGCTTCTTCTCGATCGGATCGATGCAGAAACCGGACGAGCGTCCATAGGTCGTCAGGACCATTTCGTCGCCTTCGCGCATGCGCACGAAGCAGGCGCCGCGCTGGCCTTCGTGCAACTTGCAGTCGCGTGGGCAGACGTCGCACTGGATGCGGCCGTCATCGGTCTTGTGCCAGTAGCCGGCGGGATGATGCTGGCTTGTCATTGCACGGTCTGCCTGGAGCCGGGCTCGCTCCACTTGGTGACATGGTAGCGATGGAGGCGGATCTCGTCGGACCAGAAGTCTGCGGCCAGTCCCGCCTTCAGCTTGAGCTGGGCAAGGAAATCGCGCGGCGCGGGCAACTCGTCCCAGACCTGCGGCAGGAAAGTTCCGCGATGCCCGCGCCATTCCAGCAGCACGCCGTCGATGCCGGGCCGGAGCCGGGCGAGGGCATCGGCCTCGGACTGCACGGGCATGGGCTCCATCGGCGAAAGCAGCGAAACCTCGATCCGCGTGCTGTCCAGCTCTTCCGCGCCGAGAGGCGGGAAGCGCGGGTCGCGAAATGCGGCGGACCGGGCATTTTCCCGCACATCCTCAGCCAGCGAGCGATGCGCCTCCAGGCTGCCGATGCAGCCGCGCAGGCGGCCGCCCTGGGTCAGCGTAACGAAGGTGGCTCCCTTCTCGTCCAGCCAGGCATCGCCGGGAACCGCGCCGGCTTGCCTGCCCAGCGCCTGCCCGATCGCGGTGCGCGCCAGGCGCAGCAGCACTGCACCCCTGTCGCTGTCTCCCGCCACTTGCGCCGCGGTTTCGGCGAATTCGATTGAAGCGTAGCCGACAACCCGGTTCCGGTCGCCCGCCGTGTCGCCTGAATTGCATTTCGCCAGCAGCCTGGGCGCAAGGCCATGCCGGCGCGCGGCCAGCAGGAGCCCGTTGATCGGCAAGGCGCCGCAAGCCTGCTGGTGGCTCTGCAGCAATTGGCCGCTCAGGATAAGCCGCACCGTATTGCCGTCCACTTCGCTGGCCTGGTCATAGGGCAGGTAGTGCGACAGGTCGGAACTGATCACGATCAGCGTTTCCGGCCCGCCCCACAGCGCCTCGAGCACCTGGGAGACTTCCTCCGCCGAGGCATCGCCAACGGCGAGCGGCACCAGAGTGAAGTCTGGCAGAACGCTCTGCAGGAAGGGGAGCTGCACCTCCAGCGAATGTTCCGGCGCATGCGCGGCGCCACTGATGACAACCTGGGGCATCCCCGAGAGCCGTTCGACGGCTTCGCGGTCGATCGCCACCCGGCCAAGCGGAGTCGCAAATTCGTCGACATTCGGCAGCGCGAGGCCGCGGATGGCAACGTGATGCACCGGCCCCAGCAGGATCACCCGCCGGATCGTTGCGGCCATCGGCGCAAGCCGGGCATAGGCTTGGCCCGCGACCTTGCCCGAAAAGACATAGCCGGCATGGGGCACGATCAGCGCCTTGGTGCGCGCCGTGGCGGGCTCTGCGGCAGGCGTTTCCGTAAAGTGGGCCACCGACTGCCGCAGGACGTCGGCGCGGGCCGGATAGAACGTTCCTGCGACGGCAGGCTGGCGGATCATGAACAGGGTTCCTTGCGAGAAGCCGGGATTGTCCGGCATATGGGAACAATCCTCGCGATTGTAAGGCTCGCGCGGGCCACCTGTTCGTCAATGCATGCGCCGCGCTCTGGCGCGACCGGCCTAGGCGCTTTGCGGCATGTCGAGGATGGAGATGGCGTAGGGCCTGATCTCGACCGAATCGAAAAGGTCGGCCTTGGCGTAGGGATCGGCGGCGGCGAAGGCCCTAACGGCGTCCATGTCCTGCGCCTCGACGATCAGCAGCGAGCCGACCGGTTTGCCGTCGTCGCCCAGCATCGGACCGGCCAGGCGGACCATGCCGGTGGAGCGGATGTAGGCCAGGTGGCTCTCGCGTAGTTGCGGGCGCAGCTCGGCCCCTTGTTCTCCATCCAGGCAATACATCACGAAATGAGACATGGGACATTCCTCTCTTGCGGCCACAGCCGCCATGGATTCACTATGCCCCTATCGCCAGGAAAAGCCGCCGTCGACGACCAGTTCGGTGCCGGTCACGAAGGCGGAATCCTCGCAACTGAGGAACAGGGCTGCGCGGGCTATGTCCATCGGTTCGCCCAGCCGCTTCAGCGCCGCGCGTTGTTCGGCCCGTTCGCGGTGCTCTGGGTTTTCCCAGATGTAGCGGGTCATCTCGGTCCTGACCGTGCCCGGGCAGATGGTGTTGGCACGGACCGTGGGGGCCAGGTCGAGCGCCATGCCCTTGGTCAGCATCAGCAGGCCGCCCTTGCTGGCCGAATAGCCCGAGGATCCGGCCATCGGCATGACGCTGCTGACCGAGCCGATGTTGACGATCGTCGCCTGGCCGGCCGCTTGCAGGTGGGGCAGGGCGGCCTTGACCGTGTTGAACGGGCCCTTGAGGTTGATTGCCACCATGGCGTCGAACTGTTCGTGCGACAGATCATCGAAGGGCGCCATGACAAGGAAGCCTGCCGCATTGACCAGCCCGTCAAGCCCGCCCAGCGCCGATGCGGCCTCGGCCATGGCCATGTCCACTGCCGCTCGGTCCGCCACGTCGCAGGTCAGCGCCAGCCCTTCTGCCGGCGCGGATTGCCAGTTGCGATCCAACAGGGCCAGCTTCGCACCATGCCGGGCGAACAGTTCGGCGATGGCCCGGCCGATGCCGCTCGCCGCCCCGGTGATTGCTATGCGCCGTCCGCCAAGCTTCTGTTCCATTGCTTCTCCCGTGCCGTGACAATATGCACTTTGCGAGGTGCATTATTGAACGAGTGCGGCCTGTGTGGCAACAATGGCGCGAAGCAAGGATGGGATCGAATGACACAGGCCGTTCCGCAAGCCGTAGCCAATGCCATTGCCGACCCCAAGGCCTACGCGGCCGGCAAGCCGGTCGACGAGGCCTTCGCCTGGCTGCGCGCCCATGCGCCTTTCGCCCGGCTGGAGCCGGAAGGCTACGACCCGATCTGGGTGGTGACGCGCCATGCCGACCTGATGGAGATGGAGCTACGTCCCGACATCTGGTGCAGCGGCGCCAACATGCCGGTCCTGACGACCAGGGCGGTGCTCGATTCGCGCATGGCGGACGGCTTCACCGGGGCTCGCACGCTGGTGTCGATGGACCCGCCCGATCATCCCGAGTTCCGCCGGCTGACCCAGACCTGGTTCATGCCGAAAAACCTCAAGACCATCGAGGACCGCGTCCGCGCGCTGGCCCGCGAAGCGGTGGACCGCATGGTGTCGCTGGGCAATTCCTGCGACTTCGCGCGGGACATAGCGCTGTTCTATCCGCTGCGCGTCATCATGGAGATCCTCGGCATGCCGCCCCAGGACGAGCCGTTAATGATCAAGCTGACCCAGGACATCTTCGGAACGCGTGATGCCGACCTCAGCAGCGGCGGCATGGCCGCGCAAGACCCGGTGCTGGCGCAGGCAGCCTTGCAGAAGACCATGGTCGAGATGCAGGCCTATTTCACCCAATTGACGCTCGATCGCCGGCAACACCCGACTGCCGACCTCACCAGCACCATCGCCAACGGCATGATCCGTGGCGAGCCGATCGGCATGGGAGATGCCATCGGCTATTACATCATCTCCGCCACCGCAGGCCATGACACAACCTCAAACACCACCAGCGCGGCAATGTGGGTGCTGGCCGAGCGGCCCGATCTGCTGGCCCGGCTCAAGGCCGAACCGGAACTGGTGCGACCCTTCATCGACGAGGCGGTGCGCTGGGCGAGCGTGGTCAAGCATTTCGTGCGAACCGCGACGCAGGATGCGGAGTTCGCCGGGCAGCAAGTGCGCAAGGGCGATCTCGTCATGCTGAGCTATCATTCGGCCA
>JAYRPK010000206.1:0-4864 GCA_041911195.1 Novosphingobium sp.
CGGCCGGCCAGTGTTCGAACTCTACCCGCTGGTCGCGCCGGCTATCCTCGATTTCATCGCGCGGCATTGACCGGATAGGCCGATCAGGGCTCGCGCAGGTCCTTTGCGCCCGATGTCCGGATCAGGTCGACGACGATCTGGCTGGCGCTCGCCAGCCTTGCGCGCAGGGCGTCGAGTTCGGGCGACTGGCATTCGCGGACAAAGCCGGTGTGGCTTTCGACATTGCCGCTGCGGTAGATCACGCCGACCTGCCGCAGCCAGCCGTAAGTTGCGTGCGGCAGGGTGCAGGGTGCGTTCAGCGCCGTGCGGATCGTCTCGCGCGGCAGCAGTTCGGCGATGCGGCGGTAGTGCGAGGGATCGACGGTGAATTCGTAGCGGCGCAGCGACAGGCCGGCGCATTGCGGGCAACTGTTGAGCGTCGCCCGCAGCGATCCCGCCGCATCGATCCGCCAGTCGATCTGCGCGCGGCCTTCGCCCTCTGGCAGGCGTTCCACTGCGATGAATTCGGGCTCGGCTGCCTGGGCAAGCGCCGGGACGGGCGCCAGCAGCAGTGCGATGGCGGAAAATGCGGCTTTCATGCCGCAAGGCATGGCGCGGCAATGCTTGCCCAAGGCTGAATTGCGCGCGCGAAGCTTGGCAAGCGGCGGCCCAGCACCTAAGAGGCCGCCGATGGCCGGAGATATATTAGACAACCAGGGTCGCGGCGAGGCTGCCTGGCATTGGCCGCGGATACATCGGGAAGCCCGCTGGTTCGCCGGCGGCGCGGCCCTGGCAAGCCTGATTTTCGCGCTGCTGGGCTGGGAGACGCTGGCCTGGCCGATGGGTGTGCTGGTGCTTTGCATCTGCGCCTTCTTCCGCGATCCGGTGCGCGTAACGCCGCAGGACGACAGGCTGATCGTGGCCCCTGCCGATGGCCTGGTGACTCTGATCAAGAAGCTGCCGCCGCCGCCCGAACTGGTGGCCGACGATGGCAGCGGTCTGCCCGGCCTGCCCGATGCGCCGGTGACGCGCATTTCGATCTTCATGAGCGTGTTCGACGTTCACATCAACCGCGCACCGGTGACCGGAACGGTAAGGCGGGTGGTCTATATCCCCGGGCGCTTCATGAACGCCGACCTCGACAAGGCGAGCGAAGAGAACGAGCGCCAGCATATCCTGATCGGGCGCAGCGACGGGCTTTCCATCGGCTTCACCCAGATCGCCGGGCTGGTCGCGCGCCGCATCGTGCCTTTTGTGAAGCCGGGCGACATGATCGCCGCGGGCCAGCGCGTCGGGCTGATCCGCTTCGGCAGCCGGGTCGATGTCTACCTTCCCGCCGGCACCGAGCCGAAAGTGCTGATGGGGCAGAAGATCGTCGCTGGCGAGACCGTGCTTGCCGCGATCGGCGAAGCGCCGATGATCGAAGGCGTCGGTCAGTGATCGACACCGGGCAGCCGCGCGCGCGGCGATTGCCCGGAGGGCTGAGCCTGCGCGCCATGGTGCCCAATGCGGTCACCGCCGCCGCGCTCTGCGCCGGGCTGACCGGCATCCGCTTTGCCATCACCGGCGAATTCCGCATGGCGGTGGCGGCGGTGATCCTTGCTGGCTTTCTCGACGGGATCGACGGGCGGATTGCCCGGATGCTCAAGGCGCAGTCGCGCTTCGGGGCCGAACTGGACAGCCTGGCCGACAATGTCTCGTTCGGGGTTGCCCCGGCGCTGGTGCTGTTCATGTGGTCGCTGCAACATGCGCCTCGGCTTGGCTGGTTCGCCGCCCTGGCCTTCGCGGTGTCGATGGCGCTGCGCCTCGCGCGGTTCAATGCCCGGATCGACATGCTGGACGAACCGCGCAAGCAGGCCGGGTTCCTCACCGGCGTTCCCGCTCCGGTGGGGGCGGGGCTGGCCTTCCTGCCGATGTATCTCGATTTCGTCACCGGCGAGCCTGTTTTCCGCGATCCCCGGCTGGTCGGCGCATGGCTGGTGCTGAATGCCTTTCTCGCGATTTCCAGCTTGCCGACGCCGAGCTGGGGCAAGTTGCGGCCGCCACGCTCGGTCCGCCTGGCGCTGATCGTGCTGGTCGGGCTGGTTGGCGCCGCGGCGCTGACCGAACCGTGGTGGACGCTGATCGGGATATGCGCGGTCTATCTCGCGATGATCCCGGTGGGCTTCTTCTCCTATCGCCGCGTCACGCGGCGGCGCGCCAGCCGTCCGCCCGAGGCAGATCCGGCCGCGCCACCCGCCTGAAGGCAGGGCGCAGGATCTTCGCGCTGGGCGGCGGCATATCGAAGCCGGTGACCCGGTAGCACATTTCCCGCACATCGTCCCCGCAGGCGGCCATTTCCGCGCGCAGGGCCAGCACCGCCGGTGCATGCCTGCGCCAGGTCGCGGCAAGGACGAGAGCGGCATAGACACCGCTGGCGGCAAACAGGGCGCAGATCAGGAAGGCCAACATCGTTTCGGTTCCCTTGATTCGATGGACACTTGATGTTCCAATTATGTTCCGACCGTCAAGCGAAAAAATTCACTTTTTGTTCTCATTCGCCAAAAGGGCTGGATTTCCGCGCTCTTTGCCGCTAGAGGCCCGGTCGCCCAAGGCATTGCGCCGGGGGCAAATCCACACGGGAAGCACGCATACCGGTGCCGCAGCGGGATTTGACCGCACGGTTCCAGCTTCCCGCCAGGGCCCTTCGGGGCAAGAACCGGAAAGGAATTTACCTATGGCGGCTCCCACCGTCACGATGCACCAATTGATCGAGGCCGGCGCTCACTTCGGCCACCAGACCCACCGCTGGAACCCGCGCATGAAGCCGTATATCTTCGGCGCGCGCAACGGCGTCCACATTCTCGACCTGTCGCAGACGGTTCCGCTGTTCGCCCGCGCGCTCGACTTCGTGTCGGCGACGGTGCAGGCCGGCGGCAAGGTGCTGTTCGTTGGCACCAAGCGCCAGGCGCAGGATCCGATCGCGCAGGCCGCGCGCCAGTGCGGCCAGCACTTCGTCAACCACCGCTGGCTGGGCGGCATGCTCACCAACTGGAAGACGATCAGCCAGTCGATCAAGCGCCTCAAGAGCCTTGAAGAGCAGCTGTCGGGCGACACCGCCGGGCTGACCAAGAAGGAAGTGCTGCAGCTCACCCGCGAGCGCGACAAGCTCGAGATGTCGCTCGGCGGCATCCGCGACATGGGCGGCATTCCCGACGTGATGTTCGTGATCGACGCCAACAAGGAAGAGCTGGCGATCAAGGAAGCCAACGTGCTCGGCATCCCGGTCGTCGCGATCCTCGATTCGAACGTCGATCCTTCGGGCATCGCTTTCCCGGTCCCGGCCAACGACGACGCCAGCCGCGCCGTGCGCCTCTATTGCGAAGCCATTGCCCAGGCAGCGACCAAGGGTGGCCGCGAAGCGGTGGTCCGCTCGGGCGCCGACATCGGCGCGATGGACGAGCCGCTGCCCGAGGAGGCCTCGGTGATCGAGGACGCGCCGGCTGAAGTCGCTGCCATGAACATGGACGCGGCGGCCGAGCAGGCTCCCGCCGAGGAAGCGTCGCCCGAAGCCTGATCGCTTCGCGTCACACAATTGTCGCACGCCGGGCCCATGGGCCCGGCGGCATTTGACTCGATACAAGAAGGATATGTCACATGGCCTATACCGCCACTGACGTGAAGAACCTGCGCGAGCGCACCGGCGCCGGCATGATGGATTGCAAGAAGGCATTGGACGAGACCAATGGCGACATGGAAGCCGCCGTCGACCTGCTGCGCGCCAAGGGCCTTGCCGCCGTCGCCAAGAAGTCCAGCCGCACGGCCGCCGAAGGTCTGGTCGGCGTCGCCGTCGCCGGCACTCGCGGCGTTGCCGTGGAAGTGAACTCCGAGACCGACTTCGTCGCCAAGAACGACCAGTTCCAGGATTTCGTCCGCAAGACCACCGAAGTCGCGCTGGGCGCCGCCAACGACGATGTCGAGGCGCTGAAGGCGGCCGCCTATCCGGGCGGCGGCACGGTAGGAGACACGCTGACCAACAATGTCGCCACCATCGGCGAGAACCAGCAGGTTCGCCGGATGAAGACGGTTGCCGTCTCCTCGGGCCTCGTCGTGCCCTACATGCACAATGCCGCCGCGCCGAACCTGGGCAAGATCGGCGTGCTGGTGGCGCTGGAAAGCGATGCCGGCACTGACGTGCTCGAGCCGCTCGGCAAGCAGATCGCCATGCACATCGCCGCGGCTTTCCCGCTGGCGCTGAACGCCGAAGGCCTCGACGCCGACCTCATCGCCCGCGAGCGCAAGATCGCGGCCGAGAAGGCTGCCGAAAGCGGCAAGCCGGCCGATGTCCAGGCCAAGATGGTCGATGGCGCCATCGCCAAGTTCGCCAAGGACAACGCCCTGCTCAGCCAGGTCTTCGTCATGGACAACAAGACCCCGGTTGCCCAGGTCGTCGACCAGGCCGGCAAGGCCGCCGGCACCAAGATCGTGCTCAAGGACTATGTCCGCTTCCAGCTCGGTGAAGGCATCGAGAAGCAGGAAAGCGATTTTGCTGCCGAAGTCGCCGCCGCGGCCGGGCTGGGCTGAATTCTACCCCTCCCCGTTAACGGGGAGGGGGACCACACGCGTAGCGTAGTGGTGGAGGGGTCGTGTCCTTCGGGACAGCACCCCTCCGTCAGTCCCTTGCGGTACTGCCACCTCCCCGTTCCGGGGAGGTTTTTCTTGGCAAGCTTGGCATGCGGGTTGCCCGCGCTATAAGGCCGCCGCAATGGCTTACAAACGCATCCTCCTCAAGCTCTCCGGCGAAGTGCTGATGGGCAACCAGCAGTTCGGCATCGATCCCGAATTTGTCGCCGAACTGGCCAAGGAAGTTAAGGCTGCCAAGGATAGCGGGCTGGAAATCTGCCTC
>JAYRPK010000207.1:0-2617 GCA_041911195.1 Novosphingobium sp.
CGGTCTCGCCCAAGCGGGCGTGGGTGAGCGCAGGCATGGGCATGACGGCCGATGCGGGAGCCGATGCCCCGCTGGCAAGCGCCAGTGCAGCGATTGCAGTTATGGTCAGCTTGTACATGCGCTTATCTTGCCTTGTGAGGATGAACGGCGTCAGAACGCTTGGCCTTGGCGCAGCGCGAGGTTAGGGCACTGGCCATGGATACTGCCTGCCAACTCTATCTGATCTCTCCGCTGGATGTGGGCGGTGCTTTTCCGCAGCGCCTTGCCAGGGCCCTCGATGCAGGGCCGGTGGCGGCCTTCCAGTTCCGGGTTAAGGACATCGACGAGCACCAGGCCGCGCGGCTGGCCGAACCATTGCAGCGCATTTGCGCCGAGCGGGACGTGGCTTTCATCGTCAACGATTCGATTTCGCTGGCGAAGCGGCTGGGGGCGGATGGGGTGCACCTGGGGCAGGGGGACGGCACGATCGCGGATGCAAGGGCGCGGCTGGGGCGTGAGGCACAGATCGGCGTCACTTGCCACAACAGCCGCCACCTCGCCATGGAAGCGGGCGAGGCGGGGGCGGACTATGTCGCCTTCGGCGCCTTTTTCCCGACCCAGACCAAGCAGGTGGAATACCAGGCTGAGCCGGATCTGCTGACCTGGTGGCAGTCGCTGATGGAAATTCCTTGCGTGGCGATCGGAGGGATCACGCCCGCCAATTGCGGCGAGCTGGTCAGGGCAGGGGCGGATTTCCTTGCCGTGTCAGGCGCCGTATGGAGCGGGGATGAAGCTGCGGCTGTGCAGGCGTTCCAGCAAGCGATGGCGGCAGCGCAATAGGCCAAGCCAGCCGGGCAAGACGCCCAATTTGCTCGAGTTGGCTAAGGCAAAAAGGCCTTGAGCTCCGCCACGAACCGCTCGAACTGGTCGTGGTGCAGCCAGTGGCCGGCGTCCTGGTATTCGACCACGCGGGCATTGCGGAAATAGTTGGCCCGTCCATCGCGCTCGGGATTGGAGGCGAAGCTGTCGGTGCCGTAGAGCAGCAGCAAGGGGCAGGTGACTGCCTGCCACAGCTCGTGCTGCTGGTCGGGCGTCGGGCCGATCGCCGGCCAGGAATTGAGGTAGTTGTCGAATTTCCAGCTATAAGTGCCGTCCTCGTTGCGGGTGACGCCATGCACGGTGAGGTGGCGTGCCTGTTCGTCGGACAGGAAGCTGTTTTCCTCCTTCATCCGGGCGAAGGCCGCTTCGATGCTGGGATATCGGCGCGGCAAGCGGCCGGCGGCGGCGCGGCGGCCCTCGATCCATTCGCGCACGCGGTTGGAAAAGCCCTTGGCCTCGATCTCGGCCATGATCTGCGGAGATGGTCCAAGCCCTTCGATGTTGACCAGCTTGCGCACCTTGTCCGGGTAGAGCCCGGTGAAGGCGGTGGAGATGTTGCCGCCCAGCGAATGGCCGACAATCGTCACCTGTTCATAGCCAAGCGAATGAATCAGTTGGGCGAAATCGTAGATGAAGGCGCCGCTGGTGTAGTCGCCGTCTGGCGACCAGGCGCTGTCGCCGTGGCCGCGCAGGTCGGGCGCGATGATCCGCCAGTCGCGCATCAGCTCCTGCGCCACCCAGTCCCAACTGCGGCAATGGTCGCGCCCGCCGTGCTGGAGGATCAGCGGTGGCGCGTCGGGATCGCCCCATTCGACATAGTGGAGGCGAAGGCGCTGAGAGATGAAACTGTGCGAGGCGGGGCCGGTAAGCATCCGGCAGGCATTGCGCGCTTGCGGCTGTCAGTCAATCCGCGAGGGTGTTGCGCTGGGCCCGTTTTCGCGCAAAGGGCCTGCATGCCCACCCGCTGGAGGAATTCATGGCCGTCCACACCACCAAGATGCTGATCATCGGCTCCGGCCCCGCCGGTCTTTCCGCCGCCATCTATGGCGCGCGCGCCGGGATGGAGCCGATCGTGGTGCAGGGGCTGCAGCCCGGCGGCCAGCTGACCATCACCACCGATGTCGAAAACTATCCCGGCTTCCGCGACGTCATCCAGGGCCCCTGGCTGATGCAGGAAATGCAGGCCCAGGCCGAGCATGTCGGCACCCGCATGCTGTGGGATACGATCGTCGATGTCGACCTCTCCGGCCCGCCGTTCCGCGCCACCGGCGACGGCGGCGACATCTACGAGGGCGAGTGCCTGGTCATCGCCACCGGCGCGCAGGCGCGCTGGCTGGGCGTTCCCGGCGAGCAGGAACTGGGCGGCAAGGGCGTTTCCGCCTGCGCCACCTGCGACGGGTTCTTCTATCGCGGCAAGAAGGTGGTGGTGATCGGCGGGGGCAATACCGCGGTGGAGGAAGCGCTCTACCTCACTAACCATTCCGACGACGTGACCATCATCCATCGCCGCGATTCGTTTCGCGCCGAAAAGATTCTGCAGGACCGCCTGTTCGCCAATCCGCGCATTTCGGTGGTGTGGAACAAAAAGGTCGACAGTTTCGTCGGCGATCCTCTGGCCGGCGGGCTGACGGCGGTTGCCCTGACCGACACAGTGACCGGCGAACAGTCGCAGATCGCCTGCGACGGCGGCTTCGTCGCCATCGGCCATGCGCCTTCGACCGAGCTGTTCAAGGGCAAGCTGGAGCTCGATGCGGGTGGC
>JAYRPK010000208.1:0-17150 GCA_041911195.1 Novosphingobium sp.
ATGCGCGCGGCATGCAATCGCGTTATGGCCACATGTCGCGCCTCTTGCCGACGAAGGCAATGCGCTTGCCGTCCGGCGAGAAGGCGGCACGGCCGCCGAAGGGGGTGAGCATGGTCGCCTGCTCCAGGGAGGGCGTGCCGTCGGCTGGCCTCTCCTGCGCGAGGGCCGGCGCGGCAATGCCTAGCGTTGCCCCGATGACGATCGCCTTGATCCGCCTCATGCCCTGATCTCCGACAGATAGGTGAACGACTGCGCCGCCGTCTGCATCGGCGTATCGCTGCCTTTCGGCTCCTGCTCGACGAGGAAGTGCCGGGCCCCGGCGCGGTAGGCGGCGGGCAGGATGCGGGCCCAGTCGAGCTTGCCGGTACCGACGACGGGAGAGCCCAAGGCGATGCGGTAACCGGCCGGCTGGCTGTCTGCCATGTCGCGCACGTGCAGCAGCTTCACCCTTCCCCGCGCCTTGTCGAGGAAGCGCACCGGATCGAGCCCGGCGAGCTGCACCCAGCCGATATCGACTTCGTAGCCGACGAGGTCCGGCTGCGTCTCGCGCCAGAGGATGTCCCAGCCAGTGGTCTTGCCGATGGGCGCGAAATCGAGGTTGTGGTTGTGATAGGCGACGCCCACGCCGAGCGGGCGCAGGGCCTCGCCTCGCTGGTTGAGCACTTCGGCGGTGCGCTTCCAGATGTCCTCACCCGCCGCCGCGATGGTGCGCCCAACCGTCGCTTCGATAGTCTCGCCCGGCTGGGGGCGGAAGTTTGCGGGGAACAGCAGGATCGGCGCGACCGCCCACTTTGCTTTCAGCGCGCCCATGGTGTCTGCGATGCGGGCCGGTTCGCTCAGCATCGAGAGGGCCCCTGCCCCGCCCATCCCCTGGAGCGGCAGATGCAGGCTGGCGATGGCGATCCCGGCCCGGGAGGCTGCCGCAGCGATCTCCGCTGGCTGCTTTCCGAGCAGGCCGGGCAGCTCGACCTCGCGGTAGCCGATCTGCGCGAGTCCGGCGAAAGTCGCATCGAGGTCGCGCCCCGCCTGTGTGCCCAGCGCGCCGATCTGCAGGCCGATGGGCTGGCGGAGCCGCTCGAACAGCTTCCTGCGGCCCGCCGCCGCGACCACCGGCCCGGCCAGCATGGCAGCGCCGGACATGGCCAGCCCCGACAGCAGCGTCCGGCGCGACAGCCCCTGCATCAGATCGCCTCGCCGGCATCGACCAGCAGGGTGCTGCCGGTCATGAACAGTGACATGTCGGAGGCGCAGAACAGCACGACGCGGCCGATATCATCGGGCACGCCGACGCGGCCCAGCCGGCTGGTCAGCATCGCCGGGATTTCCTTGGCCGCCTCACCCCGGTTGGGGTTCTGCGCCGCGGCGATCTGGTTGCCCTCTGTGACGCAATAAGTGGGAGCAACGCCAAGCACGCGGATACCCTGCGGCGCCAGTTCCAGCCCGAGCTGCTTGGTGAGGCCCCGCACACCGTGCTTGGAGGCGACATAGGCGCCCATGCCCGTCGCCACGCCCTTGAAGCCGGCGGTGGAGACGATGTTGACGATCACGCCGCCGTGGCCCGCTGCGGTCATGCGCCCGGCTGCCGCGCGCGCGCCGGCCATGGTGCCGCGCAGGTTCACCGCCAGCACCTGGTCCCACAGCTCGTCGGTCATCTTCGGTAGGCGGGCGTTGGGGAAGATGCCCGCATTGTTCACCCAGATGTCGATACCGCCCAGCTCTGCGCAGGCCTTGTCGGCCGCCGCCTCGATGGTCGCCGTATCGCTGACGTCCATGAAGGCGCCGATCACCTTGCCGCCGCCAAGCGAGGTCAGGTCAGCGGCCGCGCTCTGGACGAGCTCCGCCTCGATGTCGCCGATCAGCACATTGGCACCGGCCTGCGCCAACCTGCGGGCAATCGCCTTGCCCAGCCCGCGCGCGCCGCCGGTGACGACGGCATTGCGGCCTGCCAGCGAGACGATTTCCGCTATCGAGCAATCGGTTACGTCGGCTACTGCGGTCATGTCTGTTCCTCCCTTTGCGCCGGTCAGGCCGGCGTGAACTTGACCTGCAGTTCCGACAGGCCGCGAATGATGAAGCTCGGCTCGAAGTCGAAATCGCGATTGCCGCGCGGGCCGTGGCGAGTCTCGTCGAGATCGATGTTCGAGGTCTGCTCGAGGAACTTCTCGAGGATGATCCGCACTTCCGCGCGCGCCAGCGGGGCCCCTGCGCAGACATGCTTGCCGCGACCGAAGGCGACATGTTCCTTTATCTTGGGCCGGTCGAGCACGAAGTCCTGCGGGTTCTCCCAGCGGCGCGGATCGCGGTTGCCGCCGGGCAGGCCGATCAGCACCTTGGTACCCGCCTTGACCGGCAGGTCACCGATCTTCGTGTCGCGCCGGGCCAGCCGGGAAAGCTGCTTGGTCGAGCCTTCGAGGCGCAGCACTTCCTCGAGCATGGCCGGGATCAGCGACGGGTCGGCGCGCAGCTTGTCCTGCAGGCCCGGCACGTCGATGATGTAGCGCATCGAATTGCCCAACAGCTTGGCGCTGGTATCCTGCCCGGCGCCGAACATGAACACACCCAAGGTCATCAGGTCCATCATCGAGGGGCGAGTGCCGTCGTGGTATTCGGCCTGGGCCAGTTCGGTCAGGATGTCGTCGCGCGGGCTTTCCTGCCGCTCGGTGATGTAGCGGTAGAAGTAGCCGGTCATCGCCACCATCGGGTGCGTGTCGCCCTCATGGGTGTTGAGGCTGGCGTCGAGGTTGCCCGGCGCGGGCGAGGCGTCGATCA
Source organism: Novosphingobium sp. (assembly GCA_041911195.1). Taxonomy (GTDB): domain Bacteria; phylum Pseudomonadota; class Alphaproteobacteria; order Sphingomonadales; family Sphingomonadaceae; genus Novosphingobium. The sequence goes on from JAYRPK010000208.1 coordinate 2,770, forward strand.
GCTTCATGAAGGTTTCGCGGTCCTCCGCCGGAACGCCGAGCAGGTCGGAGATCACCAGGGTGACGAAGGGCGTGGCGATCTCGCTGATGAGGTCGCAATGGCCCTTGGCGACGACTTCGCCGACCATCTTTTCGGAAAGCCCGGTCATGTAGAGCTCGTTCGCCTTGAGGCGCGAGGGGATGAACAGCCGGTTCATCAGCGAGCGCAGCTTGGTGTGCGGCTCGTCATCGAGCATGACAACCTGGTCGCCGCCGAGGAACTGGGAGCGGCTGGCCTCGATCTGGGCGGTGATGTCGGAGCCTTCGGGCTCGAACGGCAGCGGCGCGGCGGCGCCGGCAAGGCCGATGATCGCCGAGAAATCCTGGTGGTTGTTGAGGATCTCGATGGTCTCGTCGAAGCCGGTGACGATCAGGTAGTCCTTGTCCTCCGGCTGCCACACGGCCCCGTGCGAGCGCACGGCCTCGAAAAAGGGATAGGGATCCTTGGCGACGTCATAGTCGGTGAAATAGTCCCGGTTCTCCAGGTTCTGCATGTTTACTCCTCGCCAGCGCAGGGCGGCCATTTTGTGCGATACAATATCGCATAGAAGGGCGTGACGAGTCGCGTCAAGCCACCTGCCTATGCCGCCGGCTCTATTCGGTCGAAATGATGGATCCGGTCAGCAGCCGGTGCAGGATGCGCGCGACATCGTCGACGCTGTGCCGGCCCGGCGGCTGCGCCACCCACCAGGCAAGGGTCTCGGCAATCAGGCTGGCGGCGCAGATCGTGCCCAGTTCGACCGGCAGCCAGGAGTGGACCGGCGCTTCGCTCGCCGCGACCAGGCGCGACTGGCGCAGCCATTCCTCGCGCATCGCCGCCCCTGCCCCGCCGTTCAGCAGGGTCGACCACAGGGCGCGATGCTCCTCGACATAGGCGCACAAGGCGCGAAAGCCCGCCTGGTAGTCTTCGGCCCCGCGGATCGCCAGGGTCAGCCGGTTGAGCTGCCGGATCTGGTCCTTGGCAATGTCGTCCAGCAAGGCTTCCTTGGAAGGGTGATGACGAAAGAAGGTCGCATAATGCACGCCGGCTTCGGCGCAGATGTCGCGGATGGTGATCTGGTCGAAAGGCTTGCGCTGGAGCAAGGCCAGCAAGGCCTCGCGCAGCGCCTGGCCCGAACGCAGGGCGCGCGCATCGCGCGACGTTGACGAGGATGTGGCAGGAGGTTTATGCGATACACTATCGCGTAGACCGCCGGTGGATTGCTTTGCGCTGGCCATCGCGGATCAATGGAGCACAAATGGCCCAAGGTGCAAGAAGGGACTCCACGACCATGGCGCGCAAGACCGGCCTTGCTATCTCGCTCTCGCTGCTGGCCGGCCTGCTCGCCGCGCCAGGCCGGGCAGACATGCTGCTGATCGGAAACAAGGGCGAGGACACGGTCAGCCTGGTCGATCTCGCCAGCGGAGCCGAATGCCAGCGCGTGCCCACCGGCCGCGCACCGCATGAAATCGCCTTGTCGCCCGATGGCCGGCAGGCGGCCGTGGTCGCCTATGGCGGAACCACCATCGACATCTTCTATGTGGCCGGCGCCAGGTTGGTGCGGCGGATCGACCTTTCCCCCGGCGCCGGCCCGCATGGCATCGCCTGGCTGCGGAACGGACGCATTGTCGCCACCGCCGAACGCAGCCGTTCGCTGGAACTCATCGATCCGCGCAGCGGCGCAGTCCGCTCCATCCCGCTCGGGCAGAACGGATCGCACATGCTGGCCGTCTCGCCGGACCAGCGCACCGCCTATGTGGCGAATATCCTTTCGGGCACGATCAGCGTGGTCGATCTGGGCAAGCGGGAGAAACTGGCCGACATCCCGGTCGGCGGAAACCCCGAAGGCATCGTGATCAGTCGCGACGGCAGGCAATTGTGGATCGGCGACAACTCGGGGCCGCGCCTGCGGGTGATCGACGTGGCCAGCCGGCGCACGATCGCCAGGCTGCCGATCGATTCCGTGGCATTCCGGGTGGCCATCACGCCTAATGGCCGCACGGCGGTAACTTCGAACCTTGCCTCGGGCACGCTCAACCTGTTCGATGTCGCCACCCGGCGGCCCTTGCGGACCATCAGGGTGAGCGGCGATGCCAAGGCGATGCAGGTGACGTTGGCCTTCTCGCGCGACGCACGGCGCATCTACGTCGCCGAAACGATGAAGGACACCATCGCCGAAGTGGACCTGGCCAGCGGCGAGGTTCTTCGGCGCATCGCCGCCGGCCGGAACGGCGATGGCCTCGCCATCGCGCCTGGCCGCTGCCGCCCGGGAACACGGGCCGGGAACCGCTGAAGCAATGAGAGGGCCCGAACTGAACGGGCCCTGCCCCCCCTTTTCGAAGATCGCCCAATGGCCAGGTTAGCAACATGGCTCCTTGCGGCCAGTTCTTTGAAACCATCGCGCGCGTTTGCATTGAGACGCAATGCACATGGGCCGCAGCATATATATCCTGCGGCTGCTGACGAGGCTGCGGTTGTGGCCAGCAAGCCCGCATTCCTGATCAAAGGCGGTACAATGCTTCTATCCCTTTGCAATGGTGCCACCACTTCCGATAGTGGGTCCGTCACCGGCTGCTTGCCTGGCGCGTTCATCGGCCGCGATGGAGAAGACTGCCAGGCCATGGCCGCGGAATAGGAGATGGCATGCCCCAGTTCGTGATGTACTGCATCGATGGCGAAAAGGGAGCGGAACTGCGCCCGCAGATCCGCGAACGCCACCTGACCCACGTGCGCGACAGCGGTCTCGTCCGCTTCGCCTCGGTCGATATCAGGCCGTTCAGCATGTCTTACATCGACATGCCGCGGGCGGCCTAGGGACCATTTCCATGCCCATCACCCAGAACCGGGGCGCCGGCATCCACTGGCAATCGCACGGCAGACAGGACGCTCCCGCCGTGGTGCTGCTGCACTCCATCGGCACGGACCTTTCGATCTACGACAAGGTCGTGCCCCTGCTGGAAAGCCAACTGCGGGTCATCGCCATGGACCTGCGCGGCCACGGCCAATCGCAGGCGACCGACGAGGCCTATTCGCTCGAACTGCTGTCGAGCGATGTCCTGGCCGTGCTGGACGATGCTGGCATCGACCGCGCCATCATCTGCGGCACTTCGCTGGGCGCCATGGCCGCGATGGAACTGGTCCAGCTTGCGCCAGGGCGGGTTTCCGGGCTGGTGCTGGCCAATACCTCGCCGGGAATGAGCCCCACGCTCTGGCCCGAGCGGATCAGGACAGTGCGCGAACACGGTGTCGCCCCGGTGCTGGTCGGCTGGGCGGCCCGCCACCTTTCCGAAGGCTGGATTGCTGCCAATCCGGAACGGGTCGCAACGCTGGAGCGTGGCTTCGCCGGCACGGATCCGCTAGGCTACATCGGCAGCGCCGCCGCCATTCGCGACATGGATGTGCTGCACGGCCTGCCGCAAGTCACGGCGCCAACCCTGATCATTGCGGGCGAATTCGACATCGCCACGCCCTATGAAGGCCATGCCGACCGGATCGCGGCTGCCATGCCGGCTGCCAGCGTCGAATTCCTTCCCACCGGCCACCTCGCTTGCATGGAACGGCCCGAACTGTTCGCCAACTGCGTCCTCGCCCTCGCGGGGCGCTGTGCATGAGGAATCTGCAGTTTACGACCCAGAGCCTGCATTCCGACCAAATTGGCCGCACATCGCCGAACTGAAAGTAGGACCTAAAATGACCGACACTGCCGCCCTTGCCGACCAACTCGCCATCCGCTCCGTGCTGGACGAATATTGCCTGCGCCTCGAAGTGAATGGGTTCGACGAATGGATGGATCTGTTCACCCAAGACACGGTCTACGAAGTCTACAAGCTGGTGCTCAAGGGCCGCGAAGAAGTGGCCAAGGTGCTTTCGCAGGCGCCGCACGGCGTCCACATGCCGGGCGCCACCCGCATCTCGATCCAGGGCGACAGGGCCGAGACCATCCAGAGCTATGCTTTCATCTCCACCAGCACCGATGAATGGAACGTCGGCTGGTATTTCCGCGACCTGGTGCGCACCGCCGAGGGATGGAAGATCTCGCGTACCCGCGTGAAATTCGGCCGCAAGGGCGATCTCGCCCCGGACGAGCGCGCCAACAAGCTCGCCTTCCCGATCTCGGTCGGATGAACGAAAGGCACGACCCGGCAATGACCGGCGGAGTGGGCCGGTGCCGCCTCGCAATTGAGGCAGTGGCGGACTTCCGCCCTCGCGTGACGGACTGACCGCCATCCCTGCAGCACTGCAACCGAGCCCGATCGCCGCCTGGGTTGAGCGGCAAAAGGGCCACCGCTGTACGGGCGAGCACCTGGACCTACTATGAAGGCAAGGAAAGCCGGATTCACATTGTGAAATGACTGCAAATCCGGCCTTTCAGCTTGGCTATCGCAGTGTTCACCTGTGAAGCAAGGCACATGCAGCACCGCTGCAGCGCCCCCGGAGAGATGGATGATTGCGATGGCCACTTCCGAACCCGCGGATTTCGCGATCGGCGGCAATGCCAGCGTCATGGCGCTCCAGCCGCCCGCTTCACTTTAGAACGCACCACCGCCATTTCCGCCCTCCACACCTTCATGACGGCCGACCCGGACCATCTGTGGGTCGAGCTTGACTGCACCATGGTCCAGAAAGGTACTGGCGCGGACATCAGCTAAGTCGTCATGGAGAAGTTCGAGTTCCGCGACGGCAAGATCAGCGCCATCGTGCTCTACTGGTTCAATATCCCCTATTGGCCGAATTGAGCCAGCACGTTGCCCTTGCGCGAGCCGCGGAAGGGTGGAAGTTAAATGAGCGCCTGATCGGGGCTATCGACCGCGAAACATAATTCGACGAGGACATCATGGATATTTCCAATGCATCGGTACTGATCACCGGCGGCGCCGGCGGGTTCGGCGGCGCGACGGCGCGGCGGCTGGCGAAGCTGGGCGCCAAGGTGGTGCTGGCAGACGTCGCCGACGAACGCGGCCGGGAACTGGCGGCCGAACTGGGCGGCCAGGCGACCTATGTGCGCACCGACATCATGGACGAACAGTCCATCATTGCAGCCGTCGAAACGGCAGTCAGCCTCGCGCCGCTGCGCGCCGCGATCGTGGCCCATGGCGGACCTCCCCCGCCGGACAAGGGCGGCCGCACCATCGGCAAGGATGGCAGCCGGGTCAGCATGGCCCACTTCACCCACATGATCTCGGTCTTCCTTAACAGCGCCTATTGCGTCAGTTCGGTCGCGGCCGAGGCCATGGCGAAGAACGAGCCGCTCGCCTCCAACCAGCGCGGCGTCATCGTCAACACCGCGTCGATCGCCGGCTTCGAAGGCCAGCCGGGACAGGTGCCCTATGGCGCGGCGAAAGGGGGGATCATCGCCATGGCGCTCAACCTCGCCCGCGATCTCGCCCCGATCGGCGTGCGCTCCATGGCGATCGCTCCGGGCACTTTCCTGACCTACGCCTATGCCCAGATGGGCGACGAAAAGGCCAAGGAGATGTTCGGCCCGCAGGTGCTCAACCCCAAGCGCATGGGCGAGCCAGACGAATATGCCATGCTGGCCGAACAGATCGTGCAGAACGACTTCCTCAACGCGACCACCATCCGGCTCGACGGCGGGCAACGCTTCTAGACCCATTTCCACCCAGGTTGCCGCTGGATTTCAGAGGTTTATGGCGGAGAGGGTGCCCATGCCGGCTGCGTTGCGGTTCCCGCGGCGCGAAGTCCGAATTTCGTCAGATCGCCCGGCCCTTGGACAGCTTGGCGCTCCATTTGGCCAAAATCGAATTATCACTGCATCCGGCATCAACCGCGCCAAATCGGAGCATGCGCAATGCGAGCGCACCGTCTGGGCGATGCAGTTCGGCATGAAATTCCTCTCGTGCGGTCTAACGTCTGCCCGGTCGCTGGCAAAAGACGAGAGGGTAAATCGATGAAGACGGGTCCCAGGTTCGGCCGATGGCTATGCGCTGCAACCGGCGCCGCGGTGTTGATGTCTTCGGTGGCGGCTGATGCCCACGGCATCTGGTTCGCGCAGCGGGCCAAGCAGCTTGCGCTGATCTATGGCGTCGGAGCGGACGACCTCGACATGGTGCGCCGCCTGCCGCAGGTCGAAAGCATCACCGCCTACGATGCCGATTATCGCCCCATCCACGCTGCGGCGCGCGTTGCGGGGCCGATCGTCCTTGTAGATGCAGATTCCCAGCCGGCCATCGTCGCGGCCGTCATGCCCTATGGCGTGTGGTCGCGCGTGGGTAACGAGGAGTTCGAAAAGAAGACCCTCCTCGAAATGCCCAATGCCACGGTTTCGACGAAGAACATCAAGTATGCCGTGAGCATACAGGGCCCGCTGACCAAGCCGATTCCCCCGCTTGCCGGTCACGTGCTGCAGATCGTGCCGGTTGGAGACATACCGGCAACCCTCGGCACGCCGATGACCTACCGCGCCCTTTACAATGGCGCCCCCCAGGCCGGCGTGCGGTTCATCAACGACATGGTCAACGATCCCGATGCAAAGGAAGTGCTGACCGCGGCGGACGGAACCGTCACCATGCCGGTGCGCAACCAGGGCCTCAACGTGATTCGCGCGGTTTTCGACGGGCCGAGCGACCAGCCCACCCTGTATCGGCAGATGGAGCACACCGCGACCCTGGCCTTCACCCTGCCGCATATGCCGGAATGAGGAATCAAGCGATGAAACGAACTGCATTTGCCCTGGCTTCCGGTCTCGCGCTGGCCTGCGCCTTGCCGGCTACCGCCCTGGCGCACGGCGCCACCCATGCGCAGCATGGCGGGATCGTGCAGATGAACGGCGAAACCCTGTTCGAACTGGTGCGGGCGCCGGCCGGCGTCTCGCTCTATGTCATGGACGAGGACGAACCCGTCGCGGCCAGCGGCATGACGGCGAAACTGACCGTCAGCAATGGCGGGCAGCGGCGCGAAGTGGCCATGGTGGCGGGCGCCGGCAACCAGTTCTTCGCCCGCGGGGTGACCTTGCCCCGGGGGGCCAGCGTCGGCGTGCTCGTCATCAACCGGGCGACGCAGGCCCGGTATGGAACCACCTTCCTGATCAAGTGAGGTAACCTGCGGAGGGGGAACGATGCGCACGCGCGACATGGTCATCCAGACACTGCGGGCAGCCCTGCTGCCCGTGCTGGCCATGGCGGCCTTCGCGAGCGATGCCCTGGCGCACGGTGTCGCCGATAGCGACAAGGCCTTTATCCAGGCCAATCCGGGCATCAACGTGCTGCCCTTCGCCTATCTTGGCGCCAAGCACATGGTCACCGGCTACGACCACCTGCTGTTCCTGTTCGGCGTCATCTTCTTTCTTTACCGGCTGAAGGACGTGTGGGTCTACGTTACCCTGTTCGCCGCCGGCCACAGCGCGACCCTGCTGGCGGGCGTGATGTTCAACCTGCACGCCAATCCCTTCCTGGTCGATGCGGTTATCGGCCTTTCGGTGGTCTACAAGGCGCTCGACAACCTTGGCGCCTTCCCGACGCTGTTCGGGGTGGAGCCCAACCAGAAGGCAGCCGTGTTCATATTCGGCCTGTTCCATGGCTTCGGCCTTGCCACCAAGCTGCAGGACCTGGTCTCTTCGCCGGACGGGCTGCTGGCCAATCTCGTCAGCTTCAACCTAGGAGTGGAGGCGGGACAGGTGCTGGCACTCAGCTTCATCCTCATCCTGATGACCCTGTGGCGGCGGAGCCCCGGCTTCCAGCGCGGCGTGCTGCCCGCCAATGCCATTGTCATGTGCGCCGGGCTTGTCCTTACAGGCTACCAGCTGACGGGCTTCTTCCTGGAGAGACCGGCATGACCGCAGCAGTGCAATTGCCCTACCAGGCTTCGCCCCGCGCACTCGCCCGGGCTTTCTTCGCGGCATTGGCGGCAGCGGCGCTGATCCTCGTGCTGTTCGTGTTGCCCGCCGAATGGGGGATCGACCCCACCGGCGCAGGCAAGGCGATGGGGCTGACGCGCATGGCGCAAGGCGGCGAAGGCAGGGATGCCGGCCCAACAGCCCCATCTGCCGCGCCTGCCGCCGGCCTCGTCATCGCGCCCCAGTCGCGAGACAATATCCAGGCGTCGACCGCCTGGCGAACGGATGAGAAGCGGCTGACCCTCGCCCCGCACACCGGCATCGAGATCAAGGCGCACATGGCCAGGGGCGACCGGCTGGTTTTCCGCTGGTCCTCCACCGGCAAGATCCGCATGGACATGCATGGCGAGCCGAGAGGCGGCAAGGAAGGCGAATTCACCTCCTTCTGGAAGCAGAAGGACCTGACCGAAGCCCAGGGCTCCTTCATTGCGCCGTTCGACGGGACGCACGGCTGGTATTTGCGCAATGGCGGTGAAACGCCGGTTTCGATCGAATTGAAGACCGCCGGCTTCTACACGGACCTGTTCGAGCCGCCGATGGAATGATCACCGCCGCATGACGGTGGAAGGAGAAGCGTGATGAATACTGCAACCGCACAATCGCCTGCCGCCGGAGCCAGCCGTGCCGCCGCCCCGGCCACGGATGCCGCCGCCGTGAAGAAGCGCCTCGTCGCCATCGACGCTCTGCGCGGGCTGGTCATGCTGTTCATGCTGGTCGACCATACCCGGGAGACCTTCTTCCTCTACATGCAGGTGTCCGATCCGGTCGATGCCGCCACCACCGAGCCGGGCCTGTTCTTCACCCGGCTGCTCTCCACCTTCTGCGCGCCCACTTTCGTTGCGCTGACGGGCGTTTCCGCATGGCTCTACGGCCAGTCGCACACCAAGCGGGAAGTGTCGGAATTCCTGTTCAAGCGCGGCCTGTTCCTGCTTTTCCTCGAACTGACCGTCGTCGGCTTTGCCTGGCCGACCCAGCCGCTGATCTTCCCACCGCCCAACTTCTGGCTTCAGGTCATCTGGGCGATCGGCATCAGCATGATTTCGCTGGCGGCACTGCTGCATCTGCCGCGCCCGGCGCAATTCGCCCTGGGCCTTGCCATCGTCTGCCTGCACAACCTGCTCGACCCGATCAAGCTGACCCCGGAATCGCCGTGGTACACGGTGTGGGCGATGATCCACCAGCGCTCGATGATCGACATCGGCGGCGGGATGATGGCCAAGACGACCTATCCGGTGCTGCCGTGGATCGGCGTGATCCTGCTGGGCTATGCCTGCGGGCCCCTGTTTGCCAAGGGCAGCGATGCCGCGCAGCGCATCCGCCGGCTGGTGCTGCTGGGCGGCGCGATGATCCTGGGCTTCGTCGCTATCCGCTATCTCAACTTCTATGGCGACAAGCCCTGGTTCCACGGCGAAACGCCGCTGCGCACCGTGATGAGCTTCCTTTCGCTGACCAAGTACCCACCTTCGCTGCTGTTCCTGATGCCCACGGTCGGCACGGGCTGCCTGCTGCTGGCCCTGTTCGAGAAGTATGAGGACAATCGGTCGATGCCCGCGCTGGCGCTGTTCGGCGGGGCGCCGATGTTCTTCTACATCGTGCATCTCTATGTGCTGAAGGTGATCTACAATGTCGCGCTCGCCCTCTATGGGCCGGTCAAGGGCACGGTGTTCGGCGTGGACAACCTGTCGACCGTCTGGCTGTGGGTCGCGATCCTGATCCCGGTGCTCTATTTCCCGACGCGCTGGTTTGCCGGGGTGAAGCAGCGGCGGCGGGATATCTGGTGGCTGAAATATCTCTGATTTTGCGCAAGCTTGGCCTTGCCGGGCGGGGGTTATGTGGCTAGCCGCCCGGCAGCATATTTCGTGGTTGGCGGCCAATCTTCACAATAATCCGCCGCCGGGCCCGCGCATTTCAATGCAAAGTTCCTCGACCGCCACATAACCTGCGATGTGAAGGAAAGGGTTGTCGCTTCCGGTGGCAACACGCTTGCGAAGTTCGGGAAGTCGCGGAATTCGGGTCTTTTTTCAATATACAACAGCAATTGCCAATCCCAGGGAGGCAACATGAAGAAGCAGAGTGCATTTAGGGCGATCCTGGCCACCGGCGTGGCATTGATGGCTCTCCCGACGGCCGCCTACGCGCAGAATGCCGACGAGGCCCCCGCCGACACGATCATCGTCACCGGTCAGCGCCAGCCCTATGTCGGCAATACGCCGATCAAGGACATTCCGCAGAACATCCAGACGATTTCCACCGAAACGCTCAACGCCGTGGGCGCCAAGACGCTGGGCGCCGCGCTCGAACTGGTCAGCGGCGTTGCCCCGCTGAACAATTTCGGCGGCCTGTGGGATGGCTATGCGGTTCGCGGCTTCGCCGGCGATTCCAACAACGTGCCGACCGGCATGCTGGTCAACGGATTCAACGGCGGCCGCGGATTCTCCGGCCCGCGCGACGCCTCAAGCGTCGAGCAGATCCAGGTCCTCAAGGGCCCGACTTCGGCCATGTTCGGCCGCGGCGAGCCGGGCGGCACCGTCAACGTGATCACCAAGAAGCCGCTGTTCAACACACAGGGCTACATCACCCTGCAGGGCGGAAGCTGGAACCAGTTCCGCGCCGAAGCCGATTTCACCACCCCGCTTTCCGACAACTTCGCCATCCGCATCAACGGCGCCTATGAAGAGGGCGACAGCTATCGCGACACGGTCCACACCAAGAAGGTGTTCATCACGCCCTCGATCCTGTGGAAGATGTCTGACCGCACGAGCCTCGCCTACGAGTTCGAGTACGCCAACCAGAAAATCCCGTTCGACCGCGGCATTCCGATCTTCAACAACGATTTCACCCGTCTGCCGCCGACCCGCTACCTGGGTGAGCCTGGCGATGGCCCGGTCAAGGCCGAAGTGTTCGGCCACCAGCTGACCTTCCAGCACGATTTCAACGACAACTGGTCGCTGCTGGCCGGCTTCGGCTATCGCACCACCAGCCTGCAGGGCATCGGCGAATATCCGGAATTCGCCGCCGCGCGCCAGCCGTACTTCACCACCGGGACCATCCTTGCCCGCCAGCGCCGCTCGCTCGACTTCGATTCGAAGGACCTGACGCTGCGCGCCGAAATCAACGGCAAGTTCAGCATGGGCAGCATGCTCAACCACGTCGTTCTCGGCATGGACTACAACAAGTTCGAGCTTGACCAGATCCAGACCCGCTTCCGCCCGGGCGCCTTCAACGCCAATTCGACGCTGGCCTCGATCAACGCCATCGACGTGTTCAACCCGGTCTATGGCGCCTATCCGGCGCCCAATGCCTTCACCTCGAACGTGTTCAACAAGATCGAGGTCGATCATAGCTGGGGCTTCTACTTCAGCGACCAGGTCGATGTGACCGACTGGTTGAAGGTTCGCGCCGGCGGCCGTTACGACGAATTCCGCCAGACCATCACCGACCGGCTCAATGCGCCCAACTCGACGCCCGGTACGGCTACTCCGCTGAACCCAAGCCGCCAGACCGTCAACCGCTTCAGCCCGCAGTTCGGTCTGGTAATCCAGCCGACGCGGACGCTTTCGATCTACGCGACCTATGGCGAGGGCTTCCGCCCGAACAACGGCCAGGCGTTCGGTGGCGACACCTTCGCGCCGGAAACGTCGAAGGCCTATGAGCTGGGCGCCAAGTTCACTTCGCCCGACCAGCGCATCACCGCGACTCTGGCGCTCTTCACGATGGACAAGACCAACGTCCTCACCGCCGACCCGAACCCGGCCCACTCCGGCTTCGTCATCGCGATCGGTGCGGCGCGCTCGCGGGGCTTCGAATTCGATCTCGACGCCAAGCTGCCTGCGGATTTCCACCTGATCCTGGCTTACGCCTACACCGACGCCTTCTCGCTTTCGACCGTGCTCGATCCGGACTTCGCCAAGCCCATCCTGCCGGGCGATCCGCTGATCAACGTGCCCAAGAACAGCGCCAGCGTGCTCTTGACCAAGGATTTCCGCCTTGGCGAGGATCGCAAGGCCATGTTCGGCGTCGGCCTGCAATACATCGATCGCCGCCTTGGCGAGACCGCGACGAACTACTTCCTGCCTTCGGCCACCCTGGTGAAGCTGGTCGGCTCGTTCGACGTGACCTCGCACATCCGGATCAACGCTTCGGTCAACAATCTGTTCGACAAGCGCTGGTTCGCCAACTCCTATGCGGCGCTCTGGACCTTCCCGGGCGCTCCGCGCAACTTCAAGGTCAGCGCGACCTACAAGTTCTGATAGAGCCGGCGGCGTCTCTCATCACAGAGGACGCCGCCGTCGCATCGGGGCCACGGCGGGGCAGGAGTGACTGGCAAGGCAATGATGCGCCCCCGCATGCTTGGCATACACCGCTGGCTCGGCCTGGCGCTCGGCCCGTTCCTGCTCCTGCAAGTCATCACCGGCGCATTCCTTGTCGCCAGCGAGTTGCCATCGGCCAACGCGCCAAGGCCAGCCATGGGCGAAGTGGCCGCCATGCTGGACCGAACCGAAGCCGCATTGCCCGGCTATCGCGTTTCGCGCTTATACCTGCCTGACAGGGGCCACTGTGCCTTCGCCGAACTGGGCGATGCCGCGGGCAATCCGACCTATGCGGAAGTGGACTCGTCCGGTTCCGCAATTCGCTCCGGCACGCTCTGGCGCTTCCCCTATCGCGCCGCCGTTCAGCTGCATTACCGCCTGCTTATGGGCAAGACCGGCATGGCAATCGTGCTGGCAACCGGCTGCGCGCTCGCGCTGGCCGTGACTTTCGGCTTCCTGTTCTGGTGGCCGGGCCTAGGCCGGGTGCGGCAGGCGCTCAGGCCGAGAGCCCGGCTACCCGCCCGGCAGCGCCTACGGCACTGGCACCGCAGTCTTGGCGCCATGATCGCGATCCCGGCGCTGTTCAGCGCATTGACCGGCGTCACGCTGATGGTGCCCGATCTCACGGCCTCTTCGGCAGCCGCGCCGCAAGGCGCATTCACGCTTGCAGACCCGGCGCGGGTGGAAACGGCCTTGCGCGCGGCGCAGGCGCAGTTCCCGGATGCCGCCTTGCGCGATGTGCGGTTCCCCCGCGCGGACCGGATCGACATCAACTTCCATGCCCGCGAGTACAATCCGAGGGCCGTCCATGTCGTCTCGGTGCGGCTGAGCGACGGTGCGGTGCTGAAAACCATGCCGGCCAGGGACAACCCTGCCTTGTGGATCGCAGTCCTCCCGCTCCATACCGGGCAAAGCTTCGGACTGGCCGGAGCCTTGGTGCTACTGATGGAAGCCGCGGCGCTGGTATTCCTCGTATGGGCGGGAACCCGGATGTGGCTCGGCAAGCGAAGGAAGTCATGAGCATGCGCGTCTTGCACCTCGGCCCCAGGGAGCGCGGCGAGAGCTGGCGCGATGCCATCGCCGCCGCCCTGCCGGAAGTCCGCCTCGAATTGTGGCCGGACGTCGAAAACCCGCACGAGATCCGCCATGTCGTCGCCTGGACCCTGCCCGACGAGGTGATCGCCGCCCTGCCCGATCTCGAAGTGCTGTTCAGCGTCGGCGCGGGCATCGACCAGCTTGACATCTCAAGGCTGCCCGAAGGCCTGCGCATCGTGCGCATGATTGAGCCCGGCATCACCGAAACCATGGCCGATTACGTCGCCATGTCCGTTCTCGCGCTGCACCGCGACCTGCCATTTCATTTGGCCGAGCAGCGCGCGGGGCGATGGACCTGGCGCACGGCCGCCCCGGCGCACGAATGCCGGGTCGGCGTCATGGGCCTCGGCGAACTTGGCAGAGCGGCGCTCGCGAAACTGGCGCTCCACGGCTTTCGCCTCTCGGGCTGGAGTCGTTCGGAGCACCAAGTGGATGGCGTCGAATGCTTCGCCGGCGAACAGGGCCTCGCGCCCTTCCTCGCGCAGAGCGACATCCTCGTCTGCCTGCTGCCGCTGACCCAGGACACCCGCCATATCCTCAACCGCCACACATTCGCCGCCATGCCCCGCGGCGCGCGACTGCTGAACGTGGCGCGCGGCGGGCACCTGGCGCAGGAAGACCTGCTCGAGGCTCTCGACAGCGGCCAGCTTGCGGCGGCCATGCTCGACGTCACCGATCCCGAGCCCCTGCCCGCCGGCCACCCGTTCTATTCCCACCCGGCGATCCTGCTGACCCCGCATGTCGCCGGCATCACCCGCACCGGCAGCGCGGTCCATTCGCTGATCGACAACCTGCGCCGCCTGATCGAAGGAAGGCCGCTTTCCGGCGAAGTCGATCGCAGCCGCGGCTACTGAGCCTTGACCGGCAGCGCGGCATTCCCTGCCGAAATCGGCCGAACAAGGCTATCGGACCACTTGCGCGATCCTGCCAATCGGAAACAAGTTTCGCGCAAACAGTGGCGTTTTGATCGCAGCAATTCCGGGTCGGCGATCCGGCAAGAGAGGTGTCAGACACGATGACCAGCTTCCGGCCCCAATACATCAGCTTCGACTGCTACGGCACGCTCATCCGCTTCCACATGTCGGAAATGGCCCGCGAATTCTTCG